>QIAA01000122.1 GCA_003224905.1 Acidobacteriota bacterium | reverse complement strand
ACCTAGAGAACGAAGCCCTGAACATGCGCGTGACGGCCGTGCTCTCCCAGGCGTTCAGCCAGAAGGTAGGCGGTCAAAACATTGGCGGGTTCATGAAGACTGCTCTCGCCAACAATCAGGGGCAACTGGTCGTTCCTGCGCTGGTCACCGGAACATTCTCGAATCCCGTGTTTGCGCCGGACGTTCAGCAACTTGGCCAGATGAAACTCAAAGGACTGATCCCGAACCTGGACAATCCCGCCTCGGTCACAAGCGCCCTACAAAATCTCCTGGGCGGTCCAAAACCACCCGCTCAGGGGCAGCAGCAACAACGGGCCGAGCCGCAGCCTCAGCAGGCGGATCCTCTGCAACAGGTCATTGGAATATTCGGTAAGAAGAAGCAGAAAAAACCGCAACCGCCGCAGCCGCCGAAATGAGGCTGGGTTCTAATGATCCCTAAACCCAATGAGCGGCGGCTTTCTTATCCTACACAGCTTCTGCAAATCGTTGTTGGCCTTGGCCGATGGAAACATGGGTCACCGCGAGGGGGGCTCTGCCCGGGGTCGAACTTTCTAAAAAGAGACCCTTGGATTAGCTGCTCAAACTCGAAATCATATCTTCAACAAAGGACGCCAGTTACATGAGCAGAGTTGGGTAGTTGTAGGGTCAGAATCGCACAAGCTGAGCACACATTGACTTCGTAACCAACCGACCGATGAGTAGGTCTGGCCGCGGTCAGGTGTTCGGGTGACAGCGGAGGTGTTCGGCCTGTTTAGCCTTTCTCGAACCTGTAGCGAGCGGCAGCGCTCTTGTTGGACCTGGACAGTCCTTCCCTCACCACTAAGCCAGCCTGCTCGCAGTCATCAATGAACGCCTTGACCGTCGACCGGGATGCCAAGCCAGCACCTTTCAGCCTGTCCGCGACCTCATCAAAAGTAAGCGTTTGGCCTCTGACGAAGTTAAACTGATGAGCGCGGTTCAGGCTCAACAGCGCTTCCCCTACGGTTCGGGAGTAGCCAAGCGGCTCGCCATTATCGTCGAACTCTCTTGTGAGATAGATCCTGCCTGCCTCGCCTGCTCCCTTGATGTAGGGTCTAACGATCAGGTCCGCGCTCCCGGTCCTGGCATGGTCAACCGCAATCCGGGTATGGGTCTGGTTAACCAGCGCTCGAGCACCAGCAGCGGAGTTCAACCATTCCATAACCTTCAGCTCTTCGCTATCGAGCTTGGCTCGCTTCGCCTGCTCCTGGGCGGGATCCTTGCGCAGATGGTGAACCATAAGCCAGCCAGCTCCCTGCCGCTGCAACTCCGCAATCATCTGACCTGCGACAGCATTCTTAGCCTCAGCATCGGGGTTAAAGCCTCGCAGCGCATCAACGATTACGAGATCCGCTTTCCACCTATCGGCAGCGCTCAGAACCTCGCTGGCTTTCCACTCTGAACCGTCGAGGATGGTAAGGTAATCGTTCAGCTCATCCGGTGAGCGCCCAAGGAACTCTGCTATGGTGTCCACCATCGAGAGAACCTGCCCTCCGCTCTCGTAATCAGCTATCAAGACTCTCCGCGGCTCGATAGGTGCTCTACTCAGAAAATCCACTCCGAGAGCCAGGGCAACTCCGATTTGAGCAACCAATGGAGTCTTCCCGAGACCTGAATCTCCAGGCAGGATATGCGGTAGGTTCGCGGGTAATAAGCCAGGAACCAGGAACGGCAGTTCCTTGGCAGCTCCCCTTTCGGCTCTCAACTCCGACAGCGTCTTGAGTCGTTTGCCGTCGCTGGTACTGTGGCCGTTCCAGTTGCCGTGGCCAATGAATACTCTCGGAGCTTTCGGAGCGGCAGTCTTCTTTTCGGCCCACTTCGCGATGTTGTCGATCTCGCCCTCGGTGATAACCCTCGCGCCCTCGACGCAGAACAGGTCACGAACCTTACACAAGCGCTCGGCTCGCTCTTCTGGCCCCTCTTCGGGGTAAGCATTGCGAAACGTACCGGCCAGCGACGTCAAGGAGAAGTGCCGCTCGCTTTCGCCTATCACTAGCTCCTCGGGAACTTGTTCCGCTGCGAGAAACGCTTCCCAATCGCCGTTGTAGGGAAACGCCGCAACCGCTTTCTTGATGAGCGCCACCGGGCCAGGAGTCACGAAATTACTGGCACGGTTCGAAGCACCCATTCGTGCTTCACGCATTTCCATCAGCGCTTCCCACAGCGGCAAGGGAAACGGGAGAGGCTTGGCATCGTTCAGGCGAATGTACGCCTCACCCGAGGGGTGCAGGCTCCCGAATCCGACAACGTACTGGTTATCACCCTTGAACTCGAATACTCCGGGGATGGTGGCATTACCTACGGTCCATTCCGCGCGCTGGAACACCCAATGCGGGCGATTCATGCGCGCCTGTTGAGCGAACGTCGAGGGAATCTCAGCGCCAAGACTGCGCAAGTGACCTTGCAGAGTCAAGGCATCGTCGGATTCGAGAATCACGTAATTCTCATCCGCGCAGATGGCAGCATTCGCGTCAGGGAACTTCTGCGACCACTCATCGATCTGCGCTTGCTCCCGTGAGCGATTGATGCAGCCCTGTGGCGTGTAGGTTGCTCTTTTACCTTCCAGCGGTACAGTAGTGAAACCAAGTTTGGTGATGGCAGTGGCTCGAGTAAGGAAGTTCATTGTTTCTCTCCTTTTGGTTGGTGGGCTGTTCAGCGCGAGCCCTTAACGCGCCTTTGTGAGTTCGGTGTGGATTGCTCTCGCGATGCGACGGGTGAAGTTGTCAGCTTTTCCCTGCACCCGGACAACGTGAACACCGCGAGCTTTGAAAACGGTGATGCTGATCTTTTTCCCTTCTCACACGTTGCCGCGCACGGCTTCGCGAACGAGTGAGTTCGTAGAGTTGTTGTTTGGTCAGGCTGAGCAATTGAGCTGCGTCAGCCAGGGACAAGAGCAAAGGCTGGTTTTGAGACACACGTCTTCTCCAGACCGGAGAAGACATTCTGCTGGGCGTGAGTCACACACGCCGTCCATCCACCACGCTTTGCGCGTAGTTTCAGCGAACAGGACCGCAGAAACAGCAGTCTTCCGACGCGGCGTCAGCCCTCTTTACCTAGGCTCAGCCGTTCGGCATGCCTTCCTAATAAGCACGCTGGTTGCCACAGAATTGTCGAATGACAGAGCGCATTTCTAAAGGACTTCACGATGGGTAACAACACGAAAGGGTTACTAAACGGGAAGGAAAAACTTGTCTCTGCGAGGCTAACGCTTGTCACACCGATGTCTGCTGTTGAAGATTGGACCTCAGCCACGCCGGTTAGACTTAAAGGATGCCCAAGAATTTTTTCGCAAGCTGACAGGCTGTCAATGTCCACCACGAAATTATTCTGAGCTGCGCTGGGAAAGAAGCAACCGACGTTGCAATCGGCATACTCCGTGCATTCCGCCTTGATGGCTTCTTCGAAGCGGACTGCACGTCTGAGTGGGCTCAGCCGCCTGCCAGATTCGAGCAACAGCGGCTCTTTACCGCGAACGTCGCAGGGGAAGACTCGGATGCCAAGGCGAGCAAGAGGTAGGGCTCGTTCTAGGAAGGGAGTTGATTTAATTTTGATTTCGTCGACTTGAAGAGCCCCTGATGGCGGTGATGAACCTTTTCCCCTCATATTCCCGGACTCTGGCAATATCGGTTCGGTCAGGCATCATCCGACTTCAGGATAGTTTGTGGCAGGCGACATCTTACTCTCGAACAACATCAACCTTCTCACCGTTCTCGTCCTTGTTGATCATCACATCATCATTGCAGACGAGGACCGTTTCAGCCGATAACCACGCGCAGGATCAAGCGAACGCCAAACGGAGCCATCGAGCAACTCAATAATCTCGCCGTCGCTCGAAACAGTATCTATATCCTCCTCATCACAACTAGCTCGTGCCTGCACGGCAGCTGCGAATACAACCAAGACAGCCAGTACGAACATTCTCAGTTTCACTATTTCGTCTCCCTATTTGCGGTCCTGGTCGGCGGCTTCAAAGCCATTTGGCGACGCCGCCATGATGTGAGCAGGTGCCACGTCGGCTACGGCTGAAACTGTAAGCTCCCATCACGGCATTGCGCGGAAGCTCCGTCGGGCGGTACCGAACAATTCTCGGGTCTACGAACCGTCTCTCCCCGCCTGTTCTGATACGTGCCATTGTCGGTGCAATTCACCTTGCCATTACTGGCTTTGGCTGTAGCTGCTGAATTGGAACTTTGGTGTGAGGGACTCGGGGTCTGAGAAATGAGCAGTTGCGTGAAAACGGTTAGAGCGAGAGCGGTAACGCAAATCAGTTGGCGTGTAGACCGCATGTGGCCTCCCTGTTCAATCTTGGAGCGATTTGTCAGGCGAGGTCCATCGTAAGATGATTTGGTTGGGGATCATACGTTACCGGTGTCACAGTTGTTCAATAAGCACATGGGTGCTTGGCGACTTTGAGGGCCGCTAGTCTTGGAACAAGCGGACAGCCGCAGACCTTGCGAACGCAATCTCGTACTTCAATCAAGCCGTCGCGAAAGACCCCGGCTACGCTCTCGCATATTCGGGGTTGGCCGATACCTATGCCGCATTGCCTAGCTATGGTGGCGCTCCCAGCGAAAACATTTTGAAGTCGAATGCCGCCGTTGAACGGCCCCATCGCACGCAGGCAGCCCCATCCTCTGGAGATCCCGGATGCTTGTCAATTACCTGTTGATTTCAGATCTAGCTTTACTTTAAATGACTTACGTAACTTACTGAAGAATTAGCACGTTCGCGTCTCATGTCCGACGAGGAGATGTCGCGATTGCTCGGGCAGGCCCTCCGTGAGCTCGATTTCGACGTTGAGTACTGCCCCGAAATCTTTGGTGCCATCGAGAAGCTAACCAGTCGCACCTACGACGTAGTTATCGCAGATTGGAGCGAAGGCATCGAGGCAATGTTCGTGCTGAAGACGACGCACGAACTGGAATCCAACCGAAAGGCGCTCACGATCGCAATTTCAGAGCCCGAAACTGGCGCAGCTGCCCGGCGGGCTGGCGCGGAACTGGTGATCTGCAGACCCATAGTTCCGCAGAAGGCGAAGCACGCGATGCTCACGTGTAAGGCCTTTGTAGATCACATGCCTGCCTGGCTTCCAAAACTTGGGTTTGGAGTACATGCAGAAAATCCTGCTGCGGCTCCGGTTGCGATCCCGGCAGAACGCCCATGGCCGACCCGGAACGCGCAAGAACCCTCATCTTTGATTACGAGATCAGAACGGCCGTTTGTGCTGCCCGTCGTGCCGGCAGTCCTGTTCGAAGATGATTTCATTCCCAACCCGGCTGTTCAGAGGGCATTTTCGTCAGCTCCCACTGATGAGACCGCGCCAGCGCCCGTGAGCAACCGGCCGCACTTGGCTTTGCGGATTGCTGCAGTGGTAGTCATGACGGTTTCGGTTGTTTACGTTTTCAGTCAGCCTGTGCGTACGCAGAGCCTGATGACCTCTCTTGGCACCATCTGCGGGCGCGCGCTGGATCGAAGTAAAACATGGCTGCACCGTCATGAGACGACTGTTCAGGCCTCGACTGAAACACCGGTCCTGGAGAGCACACCGTTAACTCCGCCGGAACGAGTCGAGCATATTCGCCGCAGTCGAGAACGAAGCCCGGCTACGGTCAGAGACGCTCCCGTCAAATCGAACGAGCGCCCGCCCTCGATTGCAATTCCGGTGACTACCGAGCAGGCACGGCCAGTTGCTGATCTTCACATCCCAGACAGCCTGCAGGGGTTGTCTCAGGCCGCCCAAGCGCCAACAAGTACGAAGAGTGTTGTATCACTGGCAACGTCGCTCGAACCGGTGGATCTTCCCGAGGAGTTGGCGCGCAAGCTGCTGGTCGAGACTGTCCTTCCCAAGTATCCTGAAGAAGCCTTGCGTGCGGGCATGCAGGGGGCTGTCGTGCTACAGGCCTGGATTGGTAGTGACGGCAGCGTTCTTGACGTCAAGCTGATTCGAGGATCTTTTCTACTGGGGCAGGCAGCCTATCAAGCCGTGAAACAGTGGCGGTTTCAACCGTACATCCGAAATGGGCACGCGCGGCAGGCGCAAACTTACATCACCGTGAATTTCAAGCTGCCGTAGCCGAACGCGGTCCAGGTTAGGGCTGTAAGTCCAATCCATCAGTTCACAACTTTTTACGTCTTTTTACCCGTGATTGACACTGCCGCTGGCGCGTTGGACTATGTTTCTTCTCGTCCGGTTGAACCGGAAGAAATGCGATGAAGCTCAAGCGGCGCTGGAACGAACGAACTCGGTTGATACTCATTCTGGAGCTTGCGGTTGTGTTGCCGGCCGCCGCGCTGGTGATTTTCAGCGGCCTTCATCTGCAGCGATTCAAGCGAGACCGTGCCATTGAAGCTGCCATCCAGCGTGATTTCAATCAGGTGCTGGCAATTTCCGAAAAGCACATCAATCACAAGGCTGTTGATTTAGTAGACGACGCTACCACCAGTTTCCCGCGACCGGGCAATGTCTGCACCGAGACTTTGGATCGCATTCTGGCGGCTCACCCATATGTAGCGCACGCGTTTCTCTACGATCCCATGAACGGCATGGTTTTCCGCTCACAGCCAAGCCGTTTGCGAGAACCGGATTTTCGCGCTGAAGCAGCGGCTCAATCCAAAATGTACGAAGGCTGGATAAGGCTAGAGTTTGATGAGTTCTTCCAAAAATTACAGATGCTGGAGAAAAAAGGGACGCGGTACTACGCCAGTGGCCAATACGTAGCCCGCGGGGACAAGCATCTCTACCAGCCTGCATATATTTTCACGAAGGTGGACGACAAAACCGGCGCGAAGGCCATTGGCGCAGTCCTGTTTGACGCGGAGTATGTACAGGATCACTTCCTCCCCGAAGTGCTAGAAGGTGTAATGAGCCACAATGTCGCAGAGGGGCAGGGCGAGCATGCGGTAATGATGATTCACCCCAGGAGTGATTCCACTCCGCTCGCAGCCTGTGCTGGATGGGATGGCGGCGTGCCCGAGGTCGAGCGCAACCTGGAATCCGTATTGCCCGGTCTGATCCTGGCAATGAAGCTGCGCGGAACCACGATTGAAGCCATTGGGCAACAATTCGCTCGCACGAGCTTCATTACCCTGGCGGCACTTTCACTGGTACTCGCCTCCGGACTGGCCTGGACCTATCGCAACGTGAGTAAGGAGATGGCGCTGGCGCGCCTGAAATCTGATTTCGTCTCCAACGTCTCGCACGAGCTGCGCACTCCGCTCTCTCTGATTCGGCTGTACGCCGAAACCCTCGAGATGGGCCGTCTCACAAACCCACAGAAGTACCAGGAGTACTACCAGATCATCCGTAAAGAGAGCGAAAGACTGACCGCTCTAATTAACAATATCCTCGACTTCTCTCGCATTGAGGCGGGCCGCAAGGAGTATGACTTCCGCGAAACTGATCTGGGCGCGCTGGTCCGTAACACCCTCGATTCTTATCGCTACCAGATAGAGCAGAACGGGTTCACTTACGAAGAGAAGATCGATGAGGTTCCACCGGTTCGTGTCGATCGAGAAGCGATGGCGCGCTCGCTTCTGAACCTTGTAAACAATGCCTTGAAGTACTCCCAGGACAGAAAGTATGTGGGGGTGAATTTATACCGCGACAACGGAGCGTTAAAGCTAGAAGTTGTAGATCATGGAATAGGCATACCGAGCGAAGAGCAACAGAAAATTTTTGAGAAGTTTTATCGGGTTGGTGATCCCCTGGTGCACAACACCAAGGGAAGCGGTCTCGGTCTCTCTCTCGTGCGTCACATCGTGCAGGCTCACGGAGGCGATATTCTGGTGGACAGCACTCCGGGAAGCGGCAGCAAGTTCACCATTACTCTTCCCCTGCTAGCAGGCAAGAACGGCGGCAGCACCGCTTCCGCCTAAGCCTAGGAGGATTGATCGTGGCACGTGCCCAGTCAATGGTTCCGGTTCCGGAAAAACTCCCAGCATTTCCGAGGGAACATAAGATGGCCAGAATCCTGATCGTCGAAGATGAACCCAACATGGTGGCGGGGCTGCGCGACAACTTCGAGTTCGAGGGATACGAAGTCATCACGGCGCCCGACGGTGTCGCTGGCCTGGATCGCGCTCTCAACGAAGCACCGGATTTGGTCATCCTGGACGTGATGATGCCTCGCATGAGCGGTCTTGACGTTTGCACGCAACTCAAATCGAAACGGCCCTCGGTGCCGATCATCATGCTCACTGCGCGTGGCCAGGAAGTGGACAAAGTTGTCGGCCTTGAGCTCGGCGCCGACGACTATGTGACAAAACCATTTTCCATTCGCGAGCTTCTCGCCCGAGTCAAGGCCGTCCTCCGGCGTGCCAAAACTGTTCCGAAAGAACAGGAGCGCTACGCCTTCGGCGATGTCGAAGTAAATCTCCGTAGCTGCCAGGTTGCACGCGCCGGCAAGCAACTGGAGTTCTCCGCGAAGGAATTTGAGTTGTTGAAATACTTCCTGTGTCATCCCGGAGAGACTCTAAGCCGCGATCGCTTACTCGAAGACGTGTGGGGATACGACCGGTTCCCCACGACGCGCACCGTGGACGCGCATATCGTGCGCCTGCGTCAAAAGCTCGAGCCTAAAGCGGATGAACCGCGCTTCATCCTGACCGTACACGGCACCGGCTACAAATTTGTTGGATAGACGGAATTGGACAGGAAAGATGAACGTGTCAGAGACCAGCAAAATCCGCCGCCTTCCGATGCCCACCAATCCTGTTGCTTTTGTCCCTGCAAACCGGACGGCAGTTGCCGTTACCCAACAGCGCGTGGACGACTCCGCTCTCATTCGCGAGGCCCAGCAGGGAAATACTTCGGCATTTGAAGAGCTTGTGCGGCAATACGATCGCGCAGTTCTGCGTCTTGCCATTCACCTGACCGGCTCGCCGGAAGATGGTCAGGATATCTACCAGGAAGCATTTCTCCGCGCCTATATCAATCTCGCCCGTTTTCGTTTCGAATGTTCTTTTTATACATGGATATATCGGATCGTAACCAACCTTTGCCTCGATCATCTACGGAAGAAGCACTCTCGCGGCCGTGATCTCACTACCACGCTTTCTGCTGATGGGGAAGAAGAGCAAGCGCTGGACCATGTCGCCGATCGTGCGCCTGCCGCCAGCCCTGAACGGAATCTGGCGAGCCTGGAACTGCGTCAAACGATCATTGGGGCGCTCGGACGCCTCTCTCCGCGCGAACGCATGGTCTTTGAGCTTAAGCACTACCACGGACTACGCCTGCGGACGGTAGCGGGTATATTGAATACGACGGAAGGCACGATTAAGAACACACTGTTCCGCGCTACACACAAATTGCGCATGCAATTGGCCGAAGTACGCTAATTAAGTTCTCTCAAGCTGCCGGCAGTGGTTGTTCGAGGATCTTTGAAGTCGCAAAGGTTGGCTCGTCATCGCAGGTGAAAACCGGAACGGGGAGCAACTGCGATGGCGCGATGCCCAATCGCTCTCCCAGTACATGGAAGTGATCAAGCCATTCACTACCGCCGCGCAAGTGTTTTCCATCGGAAACTGCCTGTAGCAGGTCGTAATACGCGTTCTGCGCCTTCCAGAAATCCACCTTGAAAGGCGGAACCTGGGCGAGCGTCACTAACGTTTCGAGCGCTTTAATCCGCTGCAAGTCACCTGGCTCGTTTTTACAACTCTCGAGCAGTTGGTCCAGGCGTTGGCGAAGGGCAGGCTCAACTGTCGAAGCCGCCAAGGTCAGGCCATTGCGTCTTGCCAGATCAAGCAGAATCCGGATGTAATCGAATTCCAGTTTTTCTTGTGTCAAACAGCGTCCAATTTCATTACCAAGCACAAATTCTGCAGACACGCGCAGGATATTCGGCAGCGGCACTTGAACCTCTGAGAGAAAAGTGACGAGAGCTCCGTGTTCGTCATACACTCGCCGGTACACCTCATCCATGTTGGCCAGAGTCGAATTAACAATCTGCGAAATAATGCGCTTTCGCTCATCCTGAAAAAGCGACTTAAGCGAATAGGTTGCTCCTCGGAAGTACTCGTCAATCGTACGCAAACACTCGCTCAGATCAGTATTCGAGAACGCCTGCGCGGCTTGTTGCAGAAGTGACTCGAACCCGTCTTGCTCATGGCAGGGCCGAATGCCCGCACTAAGGTTGTGGTCGCCAAAATACAGTGCTGCAAAGCTGAATTTCAGCTGCGTGCGGGTGATGCGGGAAATAATGGAGGCACGGCCAATGGCAAGCTTTGTGTTGTCCTTCTCCAGTACTTTCACGTCCTGGAGCTCAGCGTCATATGAGTAAACCGAGTTGGATCGACGATATCCATCAAACAGCGAGCTGATAGCATAGTGTGCGGCCACACCGAACAAGTCCAACATGGCCGGCCTGACGAAGCGCTCGTAGATATCCCTGCCGTTACCGAACTCCGGAATATTGCTTCGCACCGCTTCCAGGCGCTTCAAGAACTGTTCTTCGCGATCTCCGCCGCAAAGCTCCTCACTCAATTGCACTGCGCGTCCTGCATACTGAAAAATTTGTACGGTTTCCGGGCCCGTAGGCTCGTCGAAAAACCATCCGCAGCTGGTGTACATCAGCATGAGATGGCGTTGCATTTCGAGCAGCCGCAGGGCCTGAACTTCCTCCTCGGGAGTCAAATCCCGCACTGCGTATTCGGTCAAAAATGCGTGCACGCTATCCAGAGAACGATCAATCATCACTTTGACATATTCGTCGCGTGCCACCCATGGGTCTCGCAACAAGTTTTTGGCATTAGCCTCATAAGGCCCGGCAAGAGCATCGCGCAGCCAATCCAGAGCATCGCGCAATGGCCTCCGCCAATGCTGATTCCAATGGCCATTTGCCATAGAGTTGCAGCCACAATGGCTCTCCCAACGCGCGACACCGTGCATGCAACTCCAGGAAGTCCTCTCCAGAATTTCAACTTCCTGGGTCGGGGGATGCTGCTCAAAATACGCACCGTAATTCGTGAGCCGAGCCAGCTTGTCCGATTCGATGTAATCGAGAGCGTACGCGAGGGCCATGTCACCATGGATATGGTGATGTCCGTAAGTCTCTCCGTCTGTAGCGATATGGAGAAGCTGCGCGGAATCGCCACCAGGGTCGAAGCGCCCAATCAGTCGCCGCGCGAAATTGGCGCCATCATAAAGGAGCTTGTCAAAGGCGACAGCGCGCGAAACCGCAGCGTCATAGAAGAACAACCCTATGCTGTTTCCGGAAGGGAGGTTCTGAACGTAAGCGCGTCGCGAATCGATGCCCTGCCCAAAAAGATTCATCCATGGGGAGGTGGAATTTGCGCGCAGCTTGCCAGCCTGCTGCGGCGCGAGAACAGTGAACTTGATCCCAAGCGAGCTTAAGATCTCCAGTGTTTCCAAATCTACAGCCGTTTCCGGAAGCCACATGCCTTCCGGGTCCCGCCCGAAACGCTGCTGGAAATCGCGGATGCCCCAGAGAATCTGAGTCTGTTTATCTCTAGAATTCGCAAGGGGAAGAATGATGTGGTTGTAGGCCTGGGCTAAAGCGGAACCATGCCCCGAAAAGAGTTGCTGGCTCTCGCAGTCAGCTCTCAGAATGCGTTCGTAAGTCTCCGGGGCACGCTCTTCCATCCACGAGAGCAGCGTAGGCCCGAAGTTGAAGCTGACGCGAGCGTAGTTGTTGACGATTTTTTCGATACGCCTCTGCCCATCGAGTATGCGCGAGGCGCCGTTTGGCAGGTAACACTCGGCAGTGATGCGCTCATTCCAGTCGTGGTACGGACTGGCTGAAGGCTGCGATTCGACCGCTTCCAACCATGGATTTTCTCGCGGTGGCTGATAAAAATGGCAATGAATGCAGACGAAATACTCCATGTATGAATCTCCGGCGCATTCCAAGAAGGTTAACTATGATTTGGTTACGAGTTTTAAAAGTGGATGAATGCATTTCTTCTGATTCTGGTCCTTGCATCAGCAAACATACAGTTCACCACTGCAAGCGGGGAGATACATGTGTGATTCCTCTCTTCGTGAGTGCAACCGGTAGAGAAGCACCGCCGTTCTGAGGTGAGCCCAACTTCACTTCCGGGAACAGCCGGTGGTTTCGTGAAAGGCAATCAGGAAACGTGTGGGATTCGGTCACCGAAGCGGTGATGCCAGACCATGGCTGCGCCGATCAGGTTTGCGTCCTCTCCAAGTGATGCCAGGCTTACTTCCATTCTTGTGAATGGCACAAACCGGCAGCCCTGGCGGATAGTGTCGTGAATACCGTCGAGAAACAGGCTGGAGCTCTTCATCACGCTGCCGCCCAACACAATCGCGTCCGGCGAGAGTACATTCATGAGATTTGCAATACCAAGACCGAGGTAATAAGCCTCGCGTTTCACTGCAAGTCCAGCCAAGGCATCGCCTTCGCGAGCAAGCTCGCAGATTCGCCTGGCAGTCAGCCCATGACGGTGCGGAAAATTGTTTGGCGCCTGGCTGTGCACCCACTGCACCATAGCGGGACCGGCAGCCAGCGCTTCCCAGCAGCCGCGAAAACCACAAGAGCAGAGTGGGCCTGATGAATCGACGACATGGTGTCCAATCTCGGGGTGCGATCCGTCCACGCCACGGTACACTTGGCCGTTCACTACGATGCCCCCACCGATCCCGGTTCCGATGGTTACATAGACAAGCCGTGATTTCTTCTTGCCCGCACCCCAGGTTGCTTCGCCCAATGCGGCCGCGTCCGCGTCGTTCTCGATTGCCACGGGCACATCAAAAATGCGCTCGAGATCGTGAACCAGGTTCTTTCCTGCCCAGCCAGCGAGAAAGTCCACGTCGCCGAACTCGCCCGTTAAGGCATCAAGAGGTCCCGTGGATCCGATCCCGACACCGGAAATTTCTACCGTCGCTTCTTTTGCAGCCTCCCGCAACATCTCGGCGATGCGTTCCAAGCCGTTCGAGTAGCCAAGATGAGTGTCAGTCGGGCTCTCAATTTTGGCTAATACCTTCCCGCTCCCACTGACCATGCCAACTGCAATTTTGGTCCCGCCGATGTCCACGGCCCCGATCACGTTTTTCCCGGAAACAACGCACCTACTTCCTCAATACACCAACTTCAGACCAAACTGAAGTACCCTCGCCAGATGAGTGCCGGTCGCGCGTAGAAAGTTGTCCGCATCTACTCCGGTGTTCAACGAAGACCATTGCGTGTGGTTGAAAATGTTGAAGCTTTCGGCGCGAAACTGCACGCTGACCCGCTCGGTTGGTTTGAAGGTCTTGTACAGCGACATATCAAAATTGGTTCGATGCGGCATGTTCAGGCTGTTTCGCCCTGAGGTGCCGAACGTGAGACCTTGAGTTTGCGTGTAGGCATCAGGGTTGAACAACAGCGGTCCTTTGATGGACGGGTCGGGAGAAAACCGTTGCGGCGGCAGCTGGTGAGGATCGCCAGCCAGGTCGGCGTACGAACCTGTGCCAAAGCCGTTGGCTACGCCTGCGCTGTCGCCGAATACGCCGTTGGTGACGGAAAAAGGAGTACCGCTCTGCGAACTCATAATGCCGGCGAATTGCCAGCCTCCGAGAATGCTGCGAGTTCTTCCCGGAGCTTTGAAGAATGGCAGGTCGTAGACCCAGCTCATCGTGAAGATGTGGCGCTGGTCAAAATTGGAGCTCGCGTAATTCTTCCGTATGTTGGAAGAATCAACGAAGTTGCTATCGAATTTGTCCGACGAGTCATCGAGAGAATGGCTGTAGGTGTAGGCGACTGCGAGGGAGAGGTCCCCGGTGGTCTTGCGAAGAGAGAACTGAAACGCGTTGTAATTGGAGTTAGCCTGAGGCTCTACGCGTTCGAGATTTCCCAGACTGAAAAATGGTCGAAACGGGCTGGGGTCATTCCCACATGCAACAGAGAGATTAATGGCAGCAGGAGCTGTAACGGTATTCCCGTTCACCTCGAAACTGGGATTGGTCGGGTCATCGCCAGGTCCGGTCCCACAGATCTCATCCGTGATCGGCTGGCCGGGATGAAATGGATTCTGCGAAGCCGGCAATGTCGGTAACTGGTTAAATTCACGCTGCAACGTAAGGTGCGTTCCCTTGCTTCCAACGTAAGAAATCGTGGCCACGGCATTCCGGATGAGATCGCGCTGCACATCGACGTGCCATTGTTGTACGTATGGCCACTGTGCCCGGTCGGGAATGGAAATCGCCGAGAGCGGAAAAAGCAATCCTTCTCCACCGACACTTGTGTAGCCCACTACGTTGTATTGTGTGGGTTCCTGCACCAGGGGCGGTGTGCCCTCCAGGTTCTGCGCGTTGGCTTCTTCGCCGTTGGTGTGGTCGAAGAAGACTCCGTAAGCCGCGCGAATTGACATTTTGCCGTTGCCCATAGGGTCCCAAGCGAATCCAACACGCGGCGCTGGGTTGAACCGGTGTCCCTTCACACAACCGCGGGGCACGCCCGGCGCGCCACACTGAACCATGGCGTTGTATGGAGTTGTGCCTGGCGTCACGATGAGTGCGCCTTCCTGACCTGTAACGCTGCCATCGAGGTCGATCTGTGGTGCCTTGCTGCGATCGTAGGCTGCCGGATCCCAGTTGTAGACCTGCTTCTTGCGATCGAAAAATGTGCCGAAGAAACTCATACGCAGGCCGAGATTCAGGCTCAGGTTCTTCGCTATGTGGAAATCATCCTGAATGTATGGTTCAAACATTTTGTAGCGAATGTAATACTTGGGTTGCGCGCTGTCCTGAGAATAGCTGGCGATGTTTCCCATCAAGAGATCGGCGAAAGCGTTACCGGTCGAGACCGGCGCGGTAGTGTCAAACGAGAGATCGCCTTCGACGTCAACGTATGCCCTCTCGTTTTTCTGCGCCGCGACAAAGTAGCCGCCGAACTGCAAATTGTGTTTGCCGATGTTCTTGGTGACGTTGTCGCGAAATGTGTAGGTCGGGTTGGAATTCTCCCAGGGAAAAGCAGTGGGGCCTTCGCAGAAGCCGCCACCGTAGGCTCCGTTCGTCGAAACACAGATATCAGGCAACTTGCCGCCAAAATTCGGGAACAGCCCGGTCATGCTAAAGTCGCTGGTGCGCTGCCAAACCTCGGGGTGGGTATTGATCTGCTTGATGTGATCGGTGGTATAGCTGGCGACAAACTCGTTCAGCAACGTTGGCGAGACAGTCGCGGTCAGCCTGGTAACAATGCTCACTCCCGGACCCAGGAAGTGCGTTCCAATCGTGGGAAAGCTCTCGCCGCCCCAGGTGACGGTGGCATTCGTCGTGTCCCAGGAATCGTGAATATATCGAAACGTCGTCCGCAGTTTCGAATTGATGTCGTGGTCGACGCGCACCAATTCTTCCCGCCAACGCGTGGGCTGGCCAACTGCTGCGGCGAAGATGGAATCCGCCCCAGATCCGGTTGTCGGTTCGGGAATCATGGGCAGCAGAGCCTGTCCGTTGGGGTCGATGAAAGGCACTTGATTATTCGGAAAAGGGTCTCCGGTGTCCGGGTCGAAAGGACAGTCTGTGGGCTCCGGAACATTGCACACGTCATTGAAATTTCCCTGACGGTTCTCCAGCGAAGGAACAAAATTGAAGAAATTCTGCGGAACGTTCTCCCGGCGCCAATTCTGCGACCAGAAAAAGAAGGTGTGATTCTTCCAAATTGGCCCGCCCAGCGTATAACCGAAGTCATATAAGGGGCTTTGGGCTGTCCCAGGAGATCAAAGTAGTTGTGCGCATTGAACATTTCATTGCGCAAAAACTCATAGGCCGAGCCGTGAAACTGATTCGTTCCTGACTTCGTTTCTACTTCAATCGTGCCGGAGGCATTGCGCCCATACTGCGCGCCATAATTTGACGTCAAGACGCGCACTTCGCCAATGGCCTCGATGCTGGGATAAACGTTCAATGTTTCATTGCTGCCGTTATCCATGACATCGCCGCCGTCTACTTCCCAATTGTTGTTTTCAACCCGCCCGCCATTGATGCTGTAGTTGACGTTACCCTGTACGCCAACTACTCCCTCATCCTGGCCGGTCTGATTGCTCACACCTGGAACAAGTGTCACCAGTTGGGTAAAGTTGCGTCCGTTCAGTTGAAGCTGGGTTAGCTCCTTTGCGGTGACTGTTCCTGCGATTTCCGACGTCTGTGTGTTTACCTGGGCCAGGCCATCGCCCTGAACCGTGACTGCGCTGGTGACATCGCCAACTTGCATGGGATGTCGATGCGTGCGTTCTGCGCTACGCGCAACGTAACATCGTTGGCCTGGTATCTGCGGAATCCTTGCGCAGTAACGCTGATGTCGTAATGGCCGGGGGGCAGAGCGGCAGCAAGGTATTCGCCATCGTCATTGCTCTTCAGATCGCGCTCAAGCCCTCTGGCAGTGTTGTTGATGTGCACTGTGGCGCCTCGAATCACAGCTCCCGATTGATCGCGAATGGTGCCGGTGAGAGACGCGCTATCCTGAGCTAAAGCGATACAGGGAAGCAGAAGGACCAAGCACGACAAAGAGATTTTCGGGATTATTCCTCGCATAGTCCGCCGCCGTAGAAGAAGCCTTACTCTGTGTTCCTCTGCGTTCCTCTGTGGTAAGTCGCATTCGGTGTTTCAGCCGTCACCTTGACCCGTCTGGCGAAGCGCTAATTGCCAAGTGCTAAATCTGACAACCACAGAGTCCCCAGAGGAGCACAGAGCCAGACTGAACAAGCGCCGCTTTTTGAGGGCGGGAGCCTGTTCCAAACGGAACCGACCCATCGGCCGCGCCGCACGTGATGAGAGATCCCTTAGGTTTTTATGCTTCTGGAACTCTCATCCCAGCGCACCGCAGCTTTGCGGAAGTACGATTCGTTTGCCATGTGGCACGCGAGCGCCGCGTGGTGCCCGAAGACCGCATCCTCGACGACTGGCTTGCGGGAGCGCACGGCCTGGAAAAAGTTCCACAAGTGCGGCTTCATATCGTCGTAATCCGGTCCCTTGAACGAGATCGTCTCCGGCATCGGCTCTTCTCCCAGCTTTGGCGTGTTCTCTGCGCGCCATTTCTTCTCATACGCTTCTCGCATGGCGTGTGGGAATCCCTGGGAGTAATAGCTGGGGGCTGAATCTTTGCCGGTTTGCGGCGTATAGCTGAGGCCGAATTCATTGACTTCCAGAATGCCTTTCGAGCCCTGAAAGCGGTAAAGCTCCGGCATCTCGGTGCCAAGATTCAACCGCATGTAGACGGGCAGATCGCCATAGTAATAATTGGTGGCATGTACGTCAGGCATGTTGCGGCCATCTTTCCAGCGCAGAATGCCGCCAATCGACATCGCCTGCTTCGGCGCCTCATTGATGCCAAGCATAAACATCATGCCGCTGATCAGGTGAACCAGCAGATCACCGGCCACTCCGGTTCCGTATTCCTTCCAGCAGCGCCAGCGCGCAAATGCATACGGATCGAATGCCTTCTTCGGCGCTGTGCCCTGCCAGGTGTCCCAGTCCAGAGTCGCGGGAGACAGATCAGGTGGCGGCGGATATTCCCATGCGCCAGTGGGATCGTTCCTGCCGAGCCATCCCTCTACCAGCATCATGTCGCCCAGCATCCCTTGCGCGATTAGTTCCTTGGCCTTCGCGCAAATCAACGAACTCACTCGTTGGGAACCGATTTGCACGATGCGGCTGTTTTTCTTCGCCGCGTCGGCCATCTCGATGCCTTCAGCCGGGGCGTGCGACATCGGCTTCTCGCAGTAAATATCTTTGCCCGCGTTGACCGCGTCCACCACGACCTGCTTGTGCCAGTGGTCGGGCACAGCGGCCACGATGCAATCGATTTCTTTGTTGTCCAGGAGTTCGCGATACCGACGGGTTACAGGAAGACTCGGGTTCGCCGTAATTTCACGCGCCAGCGTGTGCCGCCCATCATAGAGATCACACGCTGCCGCACACTCGATTCCGGGCAGTTCGATGGACTGCGTGAGCAACCCGGACCCTTGCATGCCCACGCCGATCATGCCGAAACGGACGCGGTCGCTGGCTGCAACCGGACCAGCCAGAAGCGGCTCAGGCTCCAGTAAGACAGTTTTTGCGGCGAACGAAGCTCCTGCCGCGGCAGCACTCATTCCCAGAAATTTACGGCGCGAGAAATTGTTGTTCATATTTTTCCTGATCGGAGTGACTACTTCTTCAGTTTCTTCACCGCCACTTCCTTGAAGAACACGATGTCATTATCGCTGTGGTTCTGCAGCCCGATGTAGCCCTCCAGCGGGCGAGGTCCGCGCTTCGGTTCAAAGTCGAATTTCTTCTCGGGTACGGGATCGCCTTCCTTGTAATCGGTAACCTTCACTCCATTGACCAACACAATTGTGCGTGGCCCGTCGAGCGTGATCTCGAAGGTGTTCCACTCAGGGCCGGGCTTTCCAGGCTTCGCCAAAGGCTTGGTCAACGAGTACAAGGTGCCAGTTATGTGGTAATCGTCCTCGTCTGATTTCTCCGGCTCATTGTCGATCTGCACTTCGTAGCCTCGATGCACCGGCATCCATTCTTCGGTCGGCTCCTCCGGGATGCGGATGAACACTCCGGAATTGCTGTTGTGATCGCGCATCTTATAGGTCACGCGAATCACGCAGTCTCCCAGCTTTCCACCCGTCCAGTAGAGCAACCCCATGCCTCCGTGCGTCTTGATCAACCCGTTCTCGACTGTATCTCCTCCCGGACCAACGTGCTTCCAACCGGTCAGGTCTTTGCCGTTGAATAGTTGTTGCCATTCTTCAGAATGAGCCGGAGCTGCGAGGGAGAGTGTGATCAACAAGCACAACCAGAACCCATGTTTAAACATAAGAATTTTCTCGACTCCGAACCCGGAATGCTGGGCAGTGAAGGATACGTGAGAGTTTAGCTCCCAGAAAGCCGTTTCTGCAATTTGGTTTCCGGTAGCTTTTAATCGTGTGGGCACGCTTGTCAAGCGATTTTAGTTTGGATCGTCGTTGGTCGATCGCTCACGACTTCCAATGTTCAGCGAACGAAATGCTACAATCTCCGCCCGAAACTTCACAACTAGTGATCCTTGCTGTAGCGAACGACCGACGAACGATAAGCCCGATGCTCACCCGCAGAAGGTTCGTACAAAATAGCGCCGCTGCCTTCTTGTTCACTCGGAATGCCTCAGCCTTCCCCGCCGCGGATTCAGGCATAGACTCGCGCATCGAGGTTCTGCTGGACGAACCTTTAGGAACAATCTCCCCGAACATTTACGGACATTTCGCCGAGCATCTTGGCGGCGTGATTTACGACGGAATCTGGCTGGGCCGTAATTCGAAGGTCCCCAACGTTGACGGCATCCGCAAAGACCTGATCGACCACATGCGCAAGATCAAAGCTCCCGTGGTTCGCTATCCGGGAGGCTGCTTCGCCGACAGCTATGATTGGCGCGACGGCATCGGTCCCATTGATAAACGGCCGCGGCGCAGCAATTTTTGGAGTGACATCGAATCGCCATCTTCTCCCGCCAGCCACAAATATGAACCCAATGAGTTTGGCACCAACGAGTTCATAAAGTTCTGCAAATTGATCGGCAGCCAGCCGTATCTGGCGGCTAATGTTCGCAGCCTTCCGGCTGCGGAGTTCTTTCACTGGGTGGAATACTGCAACGCACCGCCGGGCAGCGCAACGCTGGCGGAGACTCGTGCCGCAGCCGGGTACTCGGATCCATTTCACGTTCGCTTCTGGGGCGCAGGAAATGAATCGTGCGGATGCGGCGGCAACTTCACTCCACAAGAGTATGCCGTCGAATTCCGCCGCTTCACAACCTGGGTTCCGCGCCTCGGCGAGGACCTGGCGTTCATCGCTTCCGGGCCGAACGACGACAATTGGGAGTGGACCCGAGGCTTCCTTGAGGAGATCGTCCGCAAAGGTCCTCGGGAGCTACGGTCAATTTATTCCCTCGCCCTTCATTACTACACCTGGAATCTGAGCCGCGGACGCACCCGCGACTGGGACGAAGGCAAAGGCGATGCTCTGAAATTTGATGTGGTGGATTGGTACGAACTGCTACGTGAAGGTGAGGTAATGGACTCCCTGATCAACGGCCATTGGCAGATCATGGGCGAGTTCGACCACGAACGTCACGTGAAGCTCGTGATTGACGAGTGGGGTCCCTGGTACCGCTCGGGCAGCGAAGCCACTCAAGGCGACATCCTGGAGCAAACCCCCACTTTGCGAGACGCCGTATTTAGCGCGATGACGCTCGACATCTTTCATCAGCATCCGGAGAAAATCGCGATGGCGAACTGCGCTCAGCTCATCAATTGCCTGAACAGTCTCCACCTGGCACATGAGGATAAATTCTGCATAACGCCGGTCGGGCACGTCTTTGATATGTATTCCGCACACCAGGGCGGGCAGTCGCTGCGAACCATCTTCTCCGCGCCGAGGAATCAACTATGACCGCGATGGGAAGCCGGCTTCGTTCTGGGGACTGAAAGGTTCGGCTTCAGTGCGTGATAAAGCCCTCGTACTGACGGTTGTGAACCCAAGCGTGAGCGAGACGCGAGTCGCAGAAATCAACGTCCGCAGCGCGAATATCAGTTCAGGGACGGTCACAGTACTTACTCACTCCGACATCCACGCTCATAATTCTTTCGAGTTGCGGGATGCGGTCCGTCCGCAGACCCCGGCTTTGGAAATAAAAGGCGGCCCTGTCACTGGTACTTTTCGGCCCGCTTCCGTAAGCAAAATGGTGCTGAACCTGTAACCGATCTCATAGATCTAGTTCATCGCCTTATTACTATCGACCACGTTCCGCATTGCACTTTCTGCACCTTCGACCTGGAGAAAGTACAAGGTACGATCAACCTTCCACAAAACAGGAGGGTATCGTGCATCGTCGTTTCACAGTTGTAACTCCGCTGGTCTTTCTAATCGGCTTGCTGACGATCGGCTGTTCGAGTAAGCCCACCGATCAGAAACTGGATGAAAGTGCTCCCCAAACCTCGTCCAGCTTTTTCGGCAAGAAGGAAGTCACGCTTCCGGCTGGTACCGTGATTACGGTCCGGCTCGGCAATGCAGTTGGTTCCAAGCTAAGCAACGCGGGAGACCAGTTCAGCGCGAGCGTCGCCACCCCGGTGGAGGTGGATGGCAAAGTCGTGGTGCCAAGCGGCGCTGAGGCCTCGGGCAAAGTTCTTCAGGCTGTGTCACAGGGACATTTCAAAGGTGCTGCGGTGTTGAAATTGGCCTTGAATTCGGTCACCATCAGCGGCGACCCCTATGATGTGAAGACAATCGCGGTCAGCCGTTATCAGAAAGGCAAAGGCAAGCGCACAGCGGCCATGATCGGCGGCGGAGCCGGTGGCGGAGCTCTGTTGGGCGGTCTCATGGGTGGCGGAAAAGGCGCCTTGATCGGCGCAGCCGTTGGCGCCGGCGCAGGGACGGCAGGTGCGGCCTATACCGGGAACAAGGAGATCGTCTTGCCCGCTGAGTCGACTCTCAGCTTTAAGCTCTCCGAACCTCTTATTGTGAAAATTTAGAACAGTGGGTTGAACACACAAGCCGCCCTACAGGGGCGGCTCAGATTGCTGACGAACCCCACCTGATTTTTGGTGGGGTTGGTTTTTTTGCAATGATCTAGGGATCTCGCGATTAGCGGTTGCTGGGTGCCAGCAACTGGGTTGCGTAAACCAGAAGCCGGCGCAGCAGAAATAG
>QIAA01000121.1 GCA_003224905.1 Acidobacteriota bacterium | reverse complement strand
GGAATCAGCGACCACTAAGGTGACTTCTTAGAACCGAGGATCAACTTACCTTCTTCTGTTATGGGGCAAAAGGGGAAGCGAAGTCAATGGGAAAAAGATGGGTATTTGGGCCAGGTCGGCGGGAGTTTCGTCTGGCCCCAATTTCGATACCGCGAACGGTGGAGCAGCCTCAACATTTAGTGATGCCAACAAAAGAATCAGGAGCGTTAAAGGTGGGGCCAAGCCCCGCAGGCTACAATAAGAGGCCTGCACCCGTCTGGTGATGACTGTGGTTACCGCTCCTCCGCACACGATCATACGTCCATGCGCCGACGAGGCAGGAGAATCCAATAGCCAGCGCAATTAGCATGAGGCCGGCGCTACAGCCTGCCAGAAAAAACATACAATGAAGGTAAACAAGGCGATGCGGTCGGGCACTGTCAACTTGTGGTTTGTGAATGTGAACGATAGACCAGCAGCAGCGGCGAAGAAGATTATCAGGATCACAGCCTCAAGTCGGGGGACGACGACTTCCGGGTGGTTCACCGCGTGCCCATTTACAAACATCAGTATGCTGCCCAAAACCCCATAGGCGAGAAGCCCGGGAAAGACCTTTACCCATCCGTCCATTGCAAGAATGAGCGCCAACGCGGCAATACTGAGAAGGCCCCACCCGAGTGCTGGTGAGTGTGGGCTTGGTGTAAATGCAATTGCCATGCCTGCAAACACCAAACCTAACCACGCAAAGCCGAGCAGCCAGATTCCCGCCCGCCTAAATCCGCCCTTAACTTGATTCCCAACGGTGTCTTCACTCATTGCTGTATCTCATTGCGGTATCGCACAGTTGATTACCTCGGCGCCCGTAAAGCCCACGTCGACAGCCGTTCGCTCGGCAACGCTCAAACCAAAGCTGAGTGCATCTCCGATTTTTCCAAGAACTACTTTGATTCCCGCAGAAGCTTGGCTCAGCACAAGTGGCGGGCCGCCCGGTACACCAGCGAGATTCAGCCACATGATGGTGGTAGTTCGCCTGCCGAATGTCGTCGCCGCACCTGTAGCTGTGCTAACCAAGCCTGGCGCATTCGCGCCCATGGTTGCGGCGGCCTCAGTCGACCCGAAGACGAATGTGTTAATTGCATTTCCGGTTACCCCACTTACCAGCGGATTTGAAGAATACGATGTGTTAGTTCCTGTTGCCACATTTGCGGCGAGTTCAATACTTCCTCCGATGCTGTACGTATTCGCGTTCGCAGCCATACACCGCTTCCAAGTCTGCCCGGGTGCTCGAATGCCGAGAGTGAAGCGGTTTGCGGGACCGTGGCTACCCGCACAAAATGCCATATACCCTCGACCGAATTGGCAAGGCCGGGGTGTTGGAGTGCCGCAATTGGCGGCCAAACCTATCAGGTTGAGGCAAGTGCCATTCGGACTGAAGTACAAACCGGCGTCAACGGCCGCTTGTCCTTGACTTGGAGGCGGGGAAGCTGTGGACGTGGAGTAAAACGTACCGTAATTTGCTCCTCCTAGGAAGGTAAACATCTGCGGCGCATTGACGCCGTTGAAGGTAATCGGAAACTGCCAATTGAATCCCCAATCGATATTTAGACCGGAAGAGTCCGTGTCAAGCCCCGAAGGATCTGCCCAACTCAGCGGGTTGTTGCGCACATACATGTACCGGTTCCATGTCTGCGGGTTCATCGGATCTACCGCCCTGAGGCCCGCCGGATCAGGAGAGATCCAGCGCCCCTGACTTGGATGCAACTGGCGATAGTGCGTATCGAACTCACCGGAGATCGTGTCCTGGGTATCGCCTGTGAAATTGGGGTTCGAAGTGCCGTCGATCACCGTGTTGTACATTTCTCCGAATGGCGCGAAAGCACGATCAAAGATTGGGGTGCGATTCACAACGGTCGAGGAGAAGCGAACACTCCCCAGCCAATCCTTATGCCAGAAGTGCCGAGTGGCAGCAGTACTGCCAGTTAAAAACGCTGTTTCGCCGGCGGGAAGAGGAAGGTAGGCGCTGATTGCCGTCTGTCCGTTCATCGTAGCCGTCTTGCCGATTGGGCTGTACAGAATCTCTCTGTAAACGCCGGAGACTTTTTTTTTCTACCATGTTCCCGTTGGCGTCGTAGGTTAAACAGGTACCACTGGTTCCACAGGTGATCGTACCGGTTGCTGGACCAATGGTTGCTGGATGTCCGTAGACATCCCAGGTGTACTGGAAAAACGTATCGTTAAGGAGGTTGCCGTCGGAGTCATAGCTAATGGATGGCGCTAAGGTGGAGTTGTACTGGTTCCTGCCGTTGTAGCATGTGGCACATGCCCAGTTTAGGCTGCCGGTCTTCGTTAGATTGCCGAACTGGTCATAGCTGAAGGTCTGCTGCCAATTGGAGCCACAGTTAACATTGAGCAGCCTTCCGAGGTCGTCATACCCCATCACTGACGACGAACCGTAAGTACAGGTTTGTGTCCCAGCAGCACTGAATCCATCCGTGATCGCCAATTGTTGCAAGCTGCCGTTTTGATTCCACGTCAGAGTGCCTGCGATCGACTTTGGCGTAGAGCCCACGGTGAACGTAAACGTATTCATCCGCCCTGTGTTGGAATAATAGGTGTATGTGTCGTTGTCGGATGTGCCGCCAATGTTGTGCCGGGTGCCCCGGGTCTCGCTGGGTTTGCGAGACCTGGGAGTAGTGCTGCTCCTCCCGTGTTCAACCATCACAGACAGTTTCCTTCTTAGCTTCGTACTCGGGTCCCTCGGCTTCGCTCGGGATTTCGGCAGCGGGCTCTGACGCCCGCTTAACGCCTCAACTTCTATGGCTCGGGTGATCTGCATTTCATCACGTTCAGTTGCTATCGGCGTGAGGGCTTGCTCGGTAGCGAGGCTCGGCGGGACCTGCTGCTGCGAATTCTTGAGCGAGTGCGACGGCGGTATCGGTTGGTGGTTTTGGGGTACGTAGTCATGCCGGAGCACGTTCATTTGCTGATAAGCGAACCGCAGCGGGGGCGGTATCTACCGTGATACAGGCGTTGAAGGTGGGGTTTGTGCGGAGTTTGGATATGTCTGGTGGAGGTCCCAGGTCTCGCAAAATCGGCGAGACCCTTCGGCTTCGCTCAGGGCAGGCTCTGGGGCACCCGGACCTGAGGCGCCCGGCATTTGTCTGATGTCGATGGGCGAGTCCACGGCCATCGTGTGGTCGCTACAACCGGCCTTTCCAATATTCCGGGTTCCGGTGGCCGTGAGCAATCGCCAGTATATCTGGACCGAAGTCAGTTTTTCTCGATGGATCACCGCAAACGGAAAGCGATTCAGTACAAACTTTCGCGTACCGTGTTCGCCAGACGGCCAGCGTGCGGGCGATTCGACCACCAAGGCCACGGCGCGGTCCACTTCGGCAGCAAATTCAATGGCGGCTGGTTCGCTGCGTTCGAGGTACCAGGAGATGGCAGATTTCAGATCGGAGAGCGCGGATGGATGGATCTCCGGGGCCTTAACGGCCATGGAGCATAGCTGAGATTTGCCGCCGGGCTTCGGCCCAGGGAATCGGCTTCACTTTGCCGGAATCCAGTTCTTCGATCCGGCGCGCGATCTCCTGGCTCCAGGCTTCTTCCGCGGATGCGTCCACGGTTTCGTCCAAACTTTCGAGCAGTGAGCCTGCTAGCGCGGCGCGCGCTTCGGGCGGAAGCGCCAGCGCTTTCTTTAAAAGTTCGGAAACCTCTTCGGTCATGGGGTTATTTTACTCCTGTAAGTAAAGCGGGGGCGTATCGGGGCATCGGCTTCAGCCATGCCATCACGGACAGTTTGCTTCTTAGCTTCGTACTCTGGTCCCTCGGCTTCGCTCGGGATTTCGGCAGCGGGCTCAGACGCCCGCTTAACGCCTCAAGTTCTATAGCGCGGGTGATCTGCATTTCATCACGTTTAGTTGCTATCGACGCGAGGCATTGCTCGGTAGCGAGGCTCGGCGGGATCTGCTGCTGCGAATTCTGGAGCGGGTGTGACGGCGGTATCGGCCTTGAAGGTGGGGTTTGTGCGGAGTTTGGATATATCGGGGAATCCAGGTCTCGCAAAATCTTCAGCGATGAAAACGGAAATACATGAGCGCAGCGAGAATCAGTAGCACCAGCAGGAAGCGGAAAATGGGCCAGCTGCGACTCGGCTCCGGAGTGATCGGCGAGCTGGCGTTGTCATTGAGAAGACCTGTATTGCTCGCATCCGCCTGCGGCGAGCCGAGTGTTTGCGGTACGTCACCCGTGCCCAGTTTTGGCGAGCCTTTCGGAAAAGTTACCGTACGGTTGAGAGTTATCCGAACGTCTCCGGTTCCGAGTTGGCCGGCGAGTGCCTGTGCCACTTCTGGCATCAGGTGTTTGCCCACGAGCGCAAGGAACTTTTCCGCGAACTTGCTTTGGATGTCGGCATGGGTCGCTCCCTCGATAGGCACTCCGCTGCCGTCGGTGGAGTGCAGAGTGAAACCGCCATCGGGCTTGTGTTCGATGTGAAAAGTAAAGTTGACTTGTTTTTGCTCGAGCGGGAGCTTCAGGCCGGGGAACTCGGCAGCTAACGCGGCGTTGATGTTGGCCTGGATTTTTTGTTGCAGCTCTTCGCGCGTGGGCGCCTCGAGCGGCGTCAGGGTGGGATCACTGGCGCGAGCGACGAATCCGCCTTCCGGCTTGGGCTCGATGCGGTACGTGAAATGTGTGATCAAGCGCTTGAGTTCCATAGAGACGCTCGATTGTAGCGCGGGTTGTCCTTTCATACTGATTACCTCAGTTTGTCGATTCACGGCAGTTGGCCGGTGTTCCGGCTTGCGTAATCGCGAGGCTACTTCGAAAACCCAGGAGGGAAGCAACGACCAACCAACGCTGCAAACCATAGGATGGAAATCCTGACTCGTGTATGCTTTCCAGCCATGAACTTCACTGCTCTGGACTGGACGGCAATCGTCGCCTATCTCGCCGTCACTCTCTTCCTGGGCCTCTATTTCCGCAGCCGCTCGGGAAAGAGCGTCGACGATTACTTTGTCTCCGGACGCAATGTCTCCTGGTGGCTCGCGGGAACGTCGATGGTTGCGACCACGTTCGCAGCCGACACGCCGCTGGTCGTCACCGGTCTGGTGTACACGCAAGGGATAGCAGGGAACTGGCTGTGGTGGGCGTTCCTGCTCTCCGGCATGATGACGGTTTTTTTGTTCGCGCGGCTCTGGCGCCGCTCCGGTCTGCTCACCGACGTCCAATTCGCCGAGATGCGCTACTCCGGCAAGCCCGCCGCATTTCTGCGCGGCTTCCGCGCCGTCTATCTCGGTCTGCTGATGAACTGCCTCATCCTCGGCTGGGTGACCAAAGCCATGACCAGCATCGTGGCGACAACACTAGGAGTAACGGACCGCACCGCGCTTGCAATCTGCGTACTGTTCCTGATTCCGTTCACCGGCATATACGTCGCGCTAGGCGGCCTCTGGGGCGTCCTGTGGACGGATCTCTTCCAATTCGCCCTGAAGATGACGATCGTGATCGGCGTCGCGTGGTACGCAGTCGCAGCCACCGGCGGAATGAACGGGCTACTCAGCCGGCTCGCCGAGATGCGCGCCGCCGCTGGCCCGAACGCTGGCGACGCCACATCATTCTTCCCTGACTTCTCGCGGCGGATTTCGTCCGAAGGCCTCTGGGTTCTCCCGGTTCTCACGTTCCTGGTGAACATCGGATTGCAATGGTGGGCCCTGTGGTATCCGGGAGCCGAACCCGGCGGCGGCGGCTACATCGCGCAGCGAATCTTCAGCGCCAAGGATGAAAGGCATGGGCTCCTCTCCGTCCTGTGGTTCAACATCGCGCATTATGCCGTCCGCCCGTGGCCGTGGATTCTGACAGCCCTGGCCGCTATTGTTTTGTATCCGCATCTCGAGCACCCGGAGAGCGGCTACATGCTGATTGTCAGCCAGCACGTGCCGCCCGCATTACGAGGAATCGTGGTGGCGGGATTCATGGCGGCGTTCATGTCCACGATAGCCACACAACTGAACTGGGGAGCTTCTTATCTGGTCGCAGATTTCTACCGCCGCTTCATTAAGACTGATGCAGATGATCGCCACTACGTGCACATTTCGCGTCTGGCGACTGTACTACTCGTGATTGCTTCCGCACTCATTTCCGTGCTGCTGGCCGACATCCGCTCTGGATGGCAGGCCGTGCTGGAGGTAGGCGCCGGCACCGGCGGCGTGTACCTGCTGCGCTGGTACTGGTGGCGGATCAACGCGTGGAGTGAAATTTCCGCCATGGCCACTGCGCTGGTGATGACGGTGCTGCTCCGTTGGGCGGCTCCATTCTCCGGAACCAGCACGGTGGTATTCGCAAAAACTGCACTCACAACAACCGCTGTGACAACGTTGGTATGGCTGGTTGTGACCTTTGCCACTAAGCCGGAGCCCCAAGAGATGCTGCTCAAGTTTTACCGCAGCGTGCGTCCGCATGTCAGCGGATGGCAGCCGGTCGCGCGGCTCGCCCCCGAGATCATTGCCACACGGGACCTCGGACGGAACCTTGTGTCCTGGGCACTAGGCTGTGCCATGGTGTACCTCGCGTTATTTGGATTGGGTCGAGTCCTTCTGGGCCCGTTCTGGTTGGGACTTGCGTTGCTGACTGCCTCCGCGATCTGCGCCGGACTTCTTTACTCGAATATCTCCCGCACCGGGTGGAGTGGA
The DNA here is from genome assembly GCA_003224905.1 of Acidobacteriota bacterium. Taxonomy (GTDB): domain Bacteria; phylum Acidobacteriota; class Terriglobia; order Terriglobales; family Acidobacteriaceae; genus QIAA01. The sequence continues at coordinate 14,963 of QIAA01000121.1, read as the reverse complement.
GAAAGCCAGGCACCGTCCCACGCGATGGGAGCAGCAGAAAATTAGGTACCGCTGCGTCCTTTGCTGGAATCTTTGCGGCAGAAAGATTTTTATCCGTTGTCACAATTCAGTCATTCCGGTATGAGCACCCTGACGCGCGTTTGAAAAGACTTACAAAATTTCCTCTTGACATAATGTACTAGTTCTATAGTACACTAAGCGCGAAATGGGTTCTCGAGTTCCATCTACGGCCTTCCATTTCCGGCTTGACCTGCACACTGGTGTGCCCGTGTACCGGCAGATTATCGATCAGGTGCGTGGCGCGATCGCCTCCGGCTCGCTTGTTGCTGGCGATCAGCTCCCCACAGTACGGCAACTGGCGGTCGACTTGGCTATCAACCCGAATACCGTAGTTCGGGCGTACCGAGAACTGGAACTTGGCGGTCTGCTGGAGACTCACCAGGGAACGGGTACATTCATAAGCGCCCAGAAAATGAAACGCAGTGACGCTCAGCGCGAACGGCAGCTCGCTCAGATCATAGGAGATTGTGTTGCTCGCGCGGGGGCTGCCGGTTTCACAGTTGAGGATTTAATCGAGCAGTTGCGCGGATTGGTTTCAGAACCAACCCGCAGGAGATGAAAGACCATGGCTAAAATCGAGATTGCTCCCATCAATCGAGTCGCAGTTACCACCTTTGTTATCTGCATCAGCGTTGGCGCCATCGTCAGCGCGATTGTTCATCACCCAGCACCGCTAATTGCAGGCAGTCTGGTTGGTCTGTATCTCCTGTTCGCGATTAAAGTCGTGCAGCAATGGGAGAAGGTAGCGGTTCTGCGTCTCGGCAGATACGTGGGACTGCGCGGGCCGGGCCTGTTCCACATCATTCCGGTCATCGAGACACTCAGTCCGTACGTCGACCAGCGTGTGCGCGTAGCCAGCGTGTCGGCGGAATCAACGCTGACGCGCGATACCGTTCCCGTGAACGTCGATGCCATAGTGTTCTGGCTGGTCTGGAATGCCGAGAAGTCAATTCTCGAGGTAGAAGACTTCGTAGAGGCAATCACCATGAGCGCGCAGACGGCGCTTCGAGAATCGATCGGCCGCCATGAACTGGCGCAGATGATCACCGAGCGGGAAACACTCGGCAAGGAACTGCAGCGCATTCTCGATGAGAAGACCAATCCCTGGGGCATTACCGTGCAATCGGTCGAGATCCGCGACGTGAGAATCCCGCAGGCCCTGGAAGACGCCATGTCCCGCCAAGCCCAAGCGGAACGCGAGCGCCAGGCGCGAATCATTCTGGGTCAAGCTGAAACGGAAATCTCGGACAAGTTCGTGCAGGCAGCAGCGGCATACAGCGAAAACCCCACTGCTCTGCATTTGCGCGCCATGAACATGCTGTATGAAGCGATCAAAGAACGGGGCTCGATGGTGATCGTGCCCTCGTCTGCGGTTGAGACGATGGGCCTCGGCGGGAGCCTCGCCACGGCAGCAATCGCGAAAGGACAGGGTTGATCTCAGGAAAGGAAGTGAATCATGAAATTCAAAACGCAAATTGGTGTATCTGTTCTGGCATCGCTCACCGTGCTTGCTATCGGACAAAGTTCAGCGGCAGTCCTAGGCAAATGGCAGGGCGATAAACGCGGTTTACCTTGGGTGATGTTGAACGTAAGCAGCGAGAAAAACGGCGGACTGAGCGGCACGGCGGTGTTCTTCATCTTGGATCGGAGTGAGGACCAAGCACCTGCGAAAATCCTGGGAAAACAAGAGATGCAATTGGTCAACCCGAAACTGGAAGGAAATGTGTTTTCTTTCCAGATCAGTAACCAGCAGGGCCAGGTCACGATGAATCCGTCGTCGGGCGAGACGCTGGTATTCCACATGACGCTGAACAGCGACAGCGAGGGCCTCTTGGAATCTGACAACCGGAAACTCCAGGCGTAAGGATGTTCAAACAAAAATGAGATGTATTGCAACGCAGCAACGAAAGGAGAAGAACGTATGATTTGGTTTGCTATATGTACTCTTAGAAGATCGCAGGCTTTGGTACGGAGCGTCTTCGTGGTGATTCCGGCGCTACTGCTGGCAGTCCCGATCTGCACCGCGCAGGCGATGCAAAAAGGCATCAGTGTAGACCTACCAGTGACCAGCAGTGCGGTATCAATACCCGATGCCGACAGGGAAGGCGCGTTGATCGTGAGTATCACCGAAGACGGCAGCGTTTACTTCGGAACTAATCCGACCAGCCCCTCTGCGTTGAGGGAAACGGTACAGAGCCGTTTGTCCAACCAGACCGAAAAAACGCTCTACATTAAGGCCGACGCTCGTACTCGCTACGCCAACGTGCTCAAGGTTCTGGGCGCTGTGCGTACGGTGGGCGTTGAACCAACCCTGCTGACAGCCCAACCAGACTCGTCAGAAGCGGGAACCGTGATGCCTCCGAAAGGCTTTGATGTGCTGCTGGGTCCACCGTCTGCTTCGGACTCCATTGTTCTGGAACTACTCAACTCGGGACAGCGAACGCCCACGCTGAAAATCAACAATGGACCCATTGCTTGGGCGAATCTGCAAACCGATCTTCGGCAGTTGCTCCACAACCGAAGCGAGAAAATGATTCTCATCAAAGCAGACGGGCTATTGCCATTCGCGCAGGTCGTCGAAGTGATGGACGCGTGCAATTCGACCGGAGCTAAGGTCGTGCTGATCACGCCGGGCCTGTAACTGGCATGAACTGCTGTTCGACAATTGCGACGGCACTCAAGCCCCCGAACCTTCAGTGCCGTCGCGAAATTCGCAGGTGCTCCTCTCATCGTTTATCCCAGGGTGAGCACAAGCTATTTCCCGAATTTAGGTGGTGAAATCGCTGCTATCGACAATTGGCCGCTGAGAGTTGGCCCGCAACTTGATGTGAATTAGTCAGGGCAGCGTGATTTGCTTTAGCCGGATCGTCGCTATCCCTTCTTGTTGCCTCCAGTCTTGTTCACCTTCTCGCGAATAAAGGCGTAATTCAACTGCGGCAGCGGATTGAAGCTTGCTGCCTGGGAGCGGTATTCCCGGGCTTTGGCGCTGTCGCCCTTTTCTTGATAGGCCTCATACAGGCGGTAGAGATTGCGCGGGTTTTGCAGGTTGGCCTGCTCCAGTTCCGCAATCGCGCTGGCGTAATTCTTCTCAGCCAACGCGATCACGCCGGCCAATTCATGTGCCTGTTTGACCTGCGCTGGATTCTTCGAAGCCTCCGCGCCCTTGCGGAATTCCTCCGACTCCGCCTTTGCGGTGATGTAATTCTTCTTGCCCACCGCGATCAGCGCAAGGTTGAAATGGTGAAGTCGCGTGGCATTTTCCTTGATTTCCTGCGACAGCCCGGAACCTTCCGTTACCTGCAGAGAGCGATCAAACGCTTTCTGCGAATCAGCATATTTGCGCGCCTCCAGCAGGATGTTTCCCTTCGCCTGAAGGTCTGCCGCCATCGCGCCCGCGTCGTTCTTCTTTTCCGCGACGGCATATTGCTTGTCTATGGCCTGTACCGCTTGGTCGAACTTGCCGCCGTCCGCGGCGACCACAGCCATACCGAAGAGCGCCAGACGTGTCTCACCGTCGCTGCGCGCCTGATCTATGATTTTCTGCAGTTCAGCATTCGCCTCCTGCGGCTTATCCATATAGAGAAGATCAGCTGAAATTCCGAAATGCGACGCAACGAAATGGGGGTCGACCGACAGTGCCTTACGGTACTCCCCGATTGAGTCGTCGAATTTCCCCATTTTCAGGAGCAACTCGGCATACGAGTCGTAGGGATTCGGATCATTCGGAATCAGCTCGATGTATTTCTTGAATGCCTGCTCAGCATTGGCATAGTCGCCCTGTTGCCGATAAGCGTACCCCAGAATGTTGTAGGCGGGTGAGTAACTGGGAGCGATTTCGGTGGCCTTCCTGTAGTGCTCAACAGCCTGAGGCAACTCCTGTTGACCGAAGTAGTAGCCGCCCAGATTGAAATGTGCGCGTTCGTCGTTCGGGTACGCCGTCACCAGCTTTTCCAGATATTCCTTCTGCTTCACCGCGTCGCCATTCGCGCCCGCCTGGTTGGCAAGGATAAGGAGCCTCTCCCCTTCTGAAGCCTTGTCGGCCAGGCTTACGGCCTTCTGCTGATGCTCAAAGAATTCCTTAGCCGTCGGAGACGCGTTGCAGCGAGCCAGTTCTGCAGCGGCAAATTCAGGATCGAGAGCGATCGCGCGATCGAAGTGTGCGAGCGAGTCTTGTACTAGAAGTTTTTCTGCCAGGGTGCGTCCTTGCAGAAATTCGTTTCTTGCCTCCTCTGACTTGGTAGTAATGGGAATCTTTCCACTCTCAGACGAAGCACTAGCCGAAGCTGGACTCTTGGCCTGGTTGCAGGCGCTCGATACTGCCAGAGATAACGCAACGATTGCCAATAAATAGCAGTTGGAAGTCTTCTGTCGCATTGAATTCATCCTCCGAATCTGAGTGATCGGACATCTCTCTCGATCTGCCGTATCCATACTTGGTTGAGTGCGGGGCTGTTCGCCTTCAGAGTGCGAGACGCCCGCGGTGGATTGGCGCCTTCAAAGCAAAGCACGCCCTGAGTCCCTAGACGAAAACGCTGTAACTCGGATAGCAAGAATGACCGCGGCATAAGAAAACTAGTCGTTTGGGAGGGGGCCGGGTCCTCAACTGCCGGTCGGCTTTCCGAGGCCAACGACGGCGAGCGACAATGCCGGCAGCGCTACGCTAAAATTGATCAAAGCGGAAGAGAGTTGGGAGAATCATTTTGAGCGGTTAGTCTTTTTGCCAGGTCTAAGTGTCTTTCGCCCGTTGCGGGTAAAGCTTCTAAAGGTATGCCCACTTTCGCAGAGCCCACGAGTTCGCGGAGGTAATTCGCATTCAAAATAGCTCTAATACGGAGATAAGATGGCCAAAGTCGCAAAAACCGCAGATCGCAAAAAAGTGATGGATACTTCTAAGAGCACTGATTGTCCCAAGTGCGGCAAGCCCACGCGGATTGTAAAGCGCGTCAAAGACCGTGAGCGCGGAGTTCCGGGCGGAGTTTTTATTTCGTGCTCAGCCTGTGAGTTTTACGAGAAGCTCTAGCCACGCAAAAAAGATCTCTGGGTGGCACACACTTCGAGCGCTGCGATAAAAGTTCCTTGAGTGAAGAAGCTTTAGCCGCTGAGGTGCGGCAATCTGATTTTCCGCAGCCCGCTAGACAGTAATCAGCAGGTGAACCGAAATTACACACCCACCGCTAAGCTCATCTGCTCGAGAATTGTTTTCGCCGCGGCGGCAGGATCGGGCGCTGCGGTAATCGGTCTGCCCACCACAATGTAACTAGCCCCCGCCGCGATCGCCTCTGCAGGGGTTACAACGCGAGCCTGATCTCCGTGGTCGGAGCCGACGGGCCGCACTCCCGGATTCACAATCACGAAGTCGCCGCCCAGTTCGCTGCGAAGTTCTGCGGTTTCCCGGGCAGAGGTCACCAGGCCATCGCAGCCATCTGAGAGCGCCAGTGCCCCGAGCCGGAGCACCTGATCCAGGACCCGCCCGCGCACGCCGACTTTTTCCAGATCCCGATCGTCCATGCTGGTCAGCACGGTAACCGCCAGGACCAGCAAATCAGGATTTACTTTTCGGGCTGCCTCTACGGCAGCTCGCAGCACCTTTCCACCGGCGGCACCGTGCACTGTCAACATTCCAACCCCAAGCTGAGCTGCCTCTCGAACTGCTGCTGCCACAGTGTTAGGAATGTCGTGATACTTCAGATCGAGAAAAACCTTGTGCCCGGTGCCCACCAGGTCACGAACGATCTGCGGACCTGCGGCCGTGTACAACTGCAACCCCACTTTAAAAGTGGAAGCGCAGTCTCCGAGGGCCGCTACGATTTCCTTTGCAGCGGCCGCGGAGGAAACATCCAAAGCGACAATCAGATGTTGCCGCGGATCGAACATTCCAAGGGGAGTGTAAAAGCTTTCAGGCCGGCAGGCTACTGCTAAATTACATGCCCTGCATAGCGACAATCTTCGGCTGCACAACGTCCAGCCGAACTTGCTGTAGGCCCTGGGCCTTGAATGCCAGGACGCGGGCGGTGTTGTAGGAAACGTCGATAATCCGCCCCGGCACAACCGGGCCTCGGTCATTCACCCGCACCACGACGGCTCGGCCATTGCGCAGGTTGGTTACCCGCACGTAGGTTCCCAACGGCAATGTGGGATGTGCCGCAGTCAGGTCAAACATGTCGTAAGGCTCCCCACTGGCGGTAGGTTTGCCTTGAAAGTAATCTCCGTACCAGGAGGCCGTTCCGACCTGATAGGGCTTGGCCTGTTTCTTGACCGTTACCCTTGACTTCTGGGGTACGTTACTTCGAGACTCTGAGCTGGTTGGCCCCTGAGCTGCCCCCAGGCTAACGACCAGTAAAACGGCCGCCACGCCATGAGCAATAGATCTCCGCATTCAAGTCACCTCGCATCTCTAAAAGTCTTGCGCCTGCCCCTTCGCCTAGGATTCGCAGATGGTAGCGGCCTCCCCAGAGACTGTCAATGAGGAAAACTCTGTATTTAAGTAACAAACTGGTAATAGATTTTCCACGTAACCTGCTGTGAATCATGGTTACTACACACAAACGCTTGTCGAATGACCGCCTTATCTGTTTATCAATAAGTAAATAACCGAGTACTGGGTCTTGTTGAAATAATTACACTCCAATGCTTTCAGCTACTTAGCTTGATTTTAGCGAGTTACCTTGCAAGTTGCAGCTGGGCTGACACTTCGGCGGGATACTAGCTGATCAGAATGAGATTTGCCACGCCGCAGATTTCCGGTAGATTGCCATTATGCCGTCTCCTCCGATCGTCCTGACGATTGCCGGGTTCGATCCGTCGTCAGGGGCCGGAGTTACTGCCGACATCAAAACAATTGCTGCCCACGGCTGCTACGGGGTGGCATGCATCACGGCTCTCACTGTCCAGTCGACGTCGGGCGTCCGGCGCGTCGAACCTCTCTCCCCATCCTTCATCACCGAGACCCTGGAAGAGCTAACTTCCGATCTGGAGATCGCGGCGGTCCGAATCGGAATGCTGGGTTCCCGCGCAGTCGTCAAAGCCGTGGCCGAGTTCGTCCACCATAGGGGACTACCCAACGTAGTGCTGGACCCAATTCTAAAGTCTTCCTCCGGGGCTCGGTTGCTTGAGGATGGTGGCCCGGCCATCCTTTTAGAGAAGTTGCTCCCACTTGCTTCGGTCGTCACTCCGAATCGGGAGGAAGCTTCTGCTCTAACCAGTCTGCCTGTAACCAATCTCGAAGAAATGCGCGCTGCCGCTCGAAAGCTCCATGCCATGGGTGCTGCCGCTGTGGTCGTTACAGGGGGCGATCTTCAAAAAGCCACCGACCTTCTAAGCTTCACTAACAAACGAGGAGTACAGCAGGAAGTCTTCAAATCCGATCGCCAAGCCTCCAACTCTACCCATGGAACGGGCTGCGCCTTCGCAACAGCGATGGCGTGTCACTTGGCCCAGGATCGTGGTCTGCCAGAAGCAGTTCTGCTGGCGAAGGCCTATGTATCAGCAGCCATCGCAAAGGCTCACTCCGTGGGCCGCGGCATCGGCCCTGTACATCATTTGTACCGCATGTACGAGCAAAGGCGAGTCGTGATCGCAGACCCCGAATCTGTGAATTAGCATTTTTCGGCGTGCTCGGCGGTCTTGGCCGTTAACGCGAGTGCCAGCAACAATGAAGGATGACAGTGAAGTTGGAGAAGGGAACTATTCTTTTGACGCCGGAGCCTTCTTTAGTAAGACTCCAGCCGCGAATGCAGCCACCGCTGCTACCAGCCATTGCATGCGGTAAAGTTGAACGGCCCAGAGATCGTTAATCGTCTGAACGCTGTAAACGATCCATACTGTAATAGCAGCCAGTACACAGCCCACTCCCGAGAAGAAGGCGATTAGCGAGGCCGTTGAAAGGCCCAGTCCTTCCCGGATGTGATGAAACTCCAGATAGCGTGTCCATCGCGCTGAGCCCCGCCGCGTCAACGCCCCTCGAGCGGTCCCGCACAGATGGCAGAAGCGTGCCCCGACCATGAATTCAGTACCGCACCCCTGGCAGGCCTCGGTGCTTGAGGCCAACCCCGACTGGGCCACAGGGGGCCTCCAGAATTCCTGCGGAGTATTGTGCGCGACTTCAGACATAGACTACCTCGTAACTGCTAGACGCAAGCCAAGGACCAAAATACGTTACCGTATAAATAATTGATTTCTGAGCCCTTTTGAACCCAATTGAAAGCATTGCATCAGCACCGGCGAGCAAGAATTACCGTGTAGCCGAGCAAAGATGCACCTTCCTAAATTATATGGCGATCGTCCCAAAACGAGTCCTTGCTTCGCGTAACCTTCATGGTTCACTGCTTCCACTCGTGTTGTTGGGTTACACTGGGCGAAAGCTCACTCGAGGCCACACAAATTTGTCGGTTCTGTTCCTCCTCCGCGCCGTGCGCTTGTGTGTTTTTCTGCCGCTCGCGACATCGATTGTCCTCGCGCAGCAGTCACTAAATAACTCCGAAGCTCTGTCGTATCGTCCTCACGATGCGCTCAATCTGACCGCATTCAATCACTTCTACAATCTTGATTATGACCGCTCGGTGCAGGAGTTTGAACAGATTCTGCAGCGTCACCAGGATGATCCGTTTGCAGTGAATCATCTTTTGTCCGCTGTTCTGTTCCGGGAACTCTATCGTATGGGTGCACTCAATACGGGAGAGTATGCCAATGATAGCTTTATCCACGCGGCCCATCGTCCGGCCGATGCGAAGGCTCAACAACGAATCAAAGATCTGGTGCACCGCGCGCTCGCGTTAGAAGAGAAGCGCCTGAAAACGAACCCGAACGACGTCGACGCTCTATACGCCAGAGGAGTCACGCGCGGCCTGTTCGCAACCTACACAGCTCTAGTCGAGCGTGCCTGGTTTTCGGCGCTGCGCAACGCGGTAGGCGCTCGCCACGACCACGAACGTGTGCTCGAGCTCGCTCCCCAGGATGTGCAGGCGAAGCTGATCGTGGGCGCCCACAATTACGTGATCGGCAGCCTGCCTTGGGGAGCAAAGGTAGCAGCTTCTGTGGTGGGCCTGACAGGCCATAAGGAAAAAGGACTGAAATACCTCCAGGAGTGCGCTGCGGGAAATGGCGAAACCAGCGTCGATGCCAAGATCGTGCTGGTGTTGTTCTTACGGCGCGAACATCGATACGACGAGGCGCTGAAGTTCGCGCGCGAACTGATCCCACGCTATCCGCAGGATGTTCTGATCGCGCTGGAAGAAGGCAACCTGCTCCGCGCCGCCGGCCGTGACCAGGAAGCCGTCTCCGTGTACCGAAAAATTTGGCAGGCTGGGCGCGAAGGAAAATACCTGGCGTTGCATTATGAAGTTGCCTCGCTCAGTCTCGCTGACCTGTTTCGGAGCAGAAAGGATTATTCCGGCGCAGCCGGCGCTTACGAACAGGTGCCCCAGGCTGCCAACGCCGATCCCGAGGTACTGCAGAAAGCCAATCTTGGTGCCGGCGAGATGTACGATCTCTTACAGAAGCGCGATCTCGCGCTCAACAAGTACCAGGCCGTAGTTGCCCTCAATTCAAGTACTCCGCCCGCCGAAACTGCTCGCAAACTGATGAAGGAAGCTTACCGCGAGTAGGGAACTACTCTCCGTCCCGAAGCGTATCATAACTACAGGAGGCAGTTATGTACTGCAACTACTGTGGCAAGGTCATTCAGGATGACGCCAATCACTGCGCCTATTGCGGCACTCGTGTGGGCGGGGTCATGGCTCGCAAAAAGTTGATCAGGCCGCGTGTCGGAAGGAAGATCGCTGGTGTCTGCGCCGGCTTCGCGGAATATTTGGACCTCGACGTCACTGTCGTACGTCTGGTCTGGCTGCTTGTCGGTGTCATGACTGGCGTCGGTCTACTCTCCTATCCCATCGCCTGGATTGTCATGCCGGAAGAACCAGAAGTTGCTCCTCAGCCCGTCGGTCAGCAGGTGACCTCTTAATCCCCGCTTCGGTGGGATCAAATCCTGCGCTATGGAACGCATCACCAGCGGAGACGCGGAGATCGCTTACGAAATATTGGGTAGCGGTCCTCCCGTGGTGCTGCTCCATCCTTTTCCGTTGAATCACGAGTTCTGGATTCCCGCCGCTCAATCATTGTTGCCTCGCTACCGCCTGATCCTCCCTGATCTGCGGGGCCACGGCGACTCGGGAATCGGCGAAGGTCCGGCTGCTATGGAGAAACATGCCCTGGACCTTGTGCGTGTTCTGGATCACGCGCGCATTGGCCGCGCGCCATTTGTGGGAGTCTCAATCGGGGGATACGCTCTCTTCGAGTTCTGGCAACGTTTTCGCGGGCGCATCGCCTCCCTCGTGCTCTGCAACACCAAAGCTCAGGCCGACACACAGGAGGCGAGAACTGGACGCCTGAAAGCAGCGGCTGACGTCCTCGAGCGCGGTACCGCGCCTTTTTTCGAAAGCATGATTCCGCGTGTGCTGGGAAAAACTACGCGCGAAACCCGCCCCGACTTGGTCGAAGGCACGTTACGAATGATGCGCAAAATGTCTCCCGAAGACGTCGCCCAGGTGCAGCGAGGCATGGCCGAGCGCCAGGACTCCGTCCCCATGCTCAAGACCATCAACGTACCCACGCTGCTCATTACCGGCGAAGAAGACGTTCTCACCGGCCCACCCGAAGCGGAACTGATGCGCCAGCACATCCCAGCCAGCACCATGACGGTAATTCCGCGTGCAGGCCATTTCGCCGCCTGGGAACAGCCTGACCAAGTCGGTCCGTTGCTGCGCCAATTCCTCGATCGCGAATAAAGATCCGCGAAAATCCGCGTGAATCGGTGGAATTGAAGTGCTGCTGGTACATGTCTTTGCGCCCTTTGCGAGTCCTTTGCGCTCCTTGCGGTTTAAGCTTTGAATACCTCCGTGCCCTCTGTGGTTCAAGCTGTTGCGTTTGCTAGAATCTCCTCACTATGATCAACGGTTTTCTGGTTCCAGAGAAAACAGTTGTAAACGCCAAAGGAGATAGCCCCGCACTAGACGTCAGCAGTGCCTCCAACCGCGTCTTCCTTCTTACTCTGAACATCACCAATATCGTCGAGCAGGAATCGCTCGACATCAGCATCTACAGTTCTGCCGACGGCACAGCCTGGACTCCTAAGCCCATCGCCACATTCCCTCAGAAGTTCTATTGTGGCGATCACCCCTTGCTGCTCAACCTCGCCTCGCATCCTGAGGTGAAATTTGTGCGCGCCCATTGGGACGTTTATCGCTGGGGCCGAGGCAGTGAGACGCCGATGTTCGAGTTCAACGTTAAAATCAAAGAAGTGCCCTCCGACATACTGAAAGAAGCCCAAGCCGAAGCCCAGGCACTTATCTAGAATTGTTGATTGATGATTTTTGATTGTTGATTAGAAATCTTCACCGAAACAGGTGGGCAATCAACAATCAACAATCAATAATCAACAATGTCTACCACCCTCATCCATCCTGCAAAGGGCATCAGCGGCTCTCTCCGCCCTCCCGGAGACAAATCCATCTCGCACCGGTATGCGATGCTCGGAGCCATTGCCAACGGAGCCACGCGCCTCGAAAATTTTTCTACCGGCGCCGATTGCGCCAGCACTCTCACCTGCTTAGAAAAACTAGGCGTCCGCTGCGACCGCGACGGCAGCATCATCACGATTCACGGACGCGGCCCCCACCTGCAAACCTCTGCTTCGCCTCTCGACTGTGGCAACTCCGGCTCCACCATGCGCATGTTAAGCGGTATCCTCGCCGGCCAGGAATTTACCAGCGAATTGATTGGCGACGCCTCGCTTTCACGCCGCCCGATGGCGCGCGTCATCACTCCACTCGCAGCCATGGGAGCCACAATTCACGCCCACGACGGAGCACGCCCTCCCCTGCGTATCACTGGCGCTCGCCTCAAAGCCATCCATTACGAGATGCCAATCGCCAGTGCTCAGGTAAAAACCGCAGTGCTCTTCGCTGGCTTATTGGCCGACGGCGAGACCTCGGTTGCCGAACCCATCCGCACCCGCGACCATACCGAAATCGCGCTGCGGGCGTTCGGCGCAAATCCGCACGCGCAAGGCAACCGCATTCGCATTCGGGGCAGGGAAGAGCTGCACGCCATCCAAACTACCATCCCCGGAGATCTTTCCAGCGCCGCCTTCTTCATGTGCGCGACCGCGTTGTTTCCTGGCTCACAACTCGTGATCACCGATCTGCTCATGAATCCAACCCGCGCGCGCTTGCTTGACGTTCTCATCGCCATGGGCCTCGGCATCACCGTCCTCGAAATGACCGAGCAGCACGGAGAGTTGCGCGGCACTGTTCAGGTCGAAGGCCGGACTCTCGTAGGAGGAACAATCGCCGGCAGCGATACTGCCGCCCTCATCGACGAACTTCCCGTGCTCGCAGCCATTGCTCCTTACACGAAAGACGGCATCGAGATCCGCGACGCGCGCGAGTTACGACTCAAAGAATCTGATCGCGTCGCTTGCGTTGCCGCAAACCTGCGCGCGATGGGTGCAGAAGTGGACGAGCGCGAGGATGGTCTACGCATTCCAGGTGGCCAACAACTCCACGGAGCAGACATCGATTCTTTTGGCGATCACCGAATTGCGATGGCATTTGCCGTAGCTGCGTTGCGGGCAGATGGCGAAACCCGCATCCGGCACGCCGAATCAGCCGGGATCTCCTATCCTGGATTCTTCGAAACACTCGAAAGCGTGTTGGAGCGCTAGTTCCTGGGCGGACGGCCCACATCTCTATTTGAACTGATGCCTGACGATCATTCCTGCGTACATCAGCAACAGTGCCCCAAACATCCGTATTATTTCTTTGCTTCGTTGGTTCCGATCCCGCATCCAACTCGAGTTGACCATAGTCTTTGACCATGGTATAAACTAAAACTTTATGAAAGAAATCGCCATATCGGAGTTCAAAGCCAAATGCCTGGGCATCCTGGAGCAGGTGCGTAAGACGCGCAGCCGCATTCGTATAACCCGCTTTGGCGAGCCCGTTGCCGAGATAGTTCCGCCTTCCGCAGGCAAGCGTCCCGCGAACTGGCTCGGATGCATGCAGGGAACCGGCCGCATTCTAGGTGACATCGTGAGCCCTGTCGGCAAGGAAAGCGACTGGGAAGCTGGTCGCTGATGAACCTGTTACTGGATACTCATATCTGGATTTGGAGCGTTCTGGAACCGAAGCGGCTCTCTCAACTTGTCAAGCGAGAATTAACCAGTTCCGCAAACCAGTTATGGCTTTCCTCGGTTAGCATCTGGGAGCTGCTGCTTTTACACCGCAAGCGGCGCATCGAATTGAACGAAGATGTCATTACCTGGGTAGGGAAGACACTAGGAATGCTCCGCCTAAACGAAGCGCCCTTGACGATTGAAGTAGCGATTGAAACAGCGGCCGTGAAATTGTCGCACGGCGATCCCGCGGACCGTTTCCTGGTGGCTTCTGCAAAGGTGTTCGGACTGACGCTTGTCACGTCGGATGAGCGCCTCATCCGCGTGCCCGGGATTCGTGTGATGGCTAATCGATAATTCAAGCACCCAGAGGGTCCTCAAACCAAGTCTACATGGGACCGGTCGAGCCTTCGCTCTTATCCAATCAATTCATTCGCGTTCTGCGCCAGGCGCGCCGTTTCGATGTCTACGCTGCGGGGCTACAGCACGGAACGATTGCCGCAGCAACCGACCGAACACTATTTGAATTACGTTAGTAATGTATGAATTGTCGGATGAAAGGACTACTGTTGCATCCTTGCGCTGCAATAGTATTACGTCAGTTACAAGGAAAGCCTATGGATGAATCGACCGTTCTCCCCGCAACCTACGACTATCGTCTGGTTGCGCTATCAGTTCTGATAGCAATTTGTGCCGCCCGCGCCGCCCTTGACCTCACCGGACGAGTTACGGCGGCCAGAAATAATTCACGCCTGGCGTGGTTGTTCGGCGGTGCCATCGCTATGGGCACCGGGATTTGGTCCATGCACTACACCGGAATGCTCGCCTACCGCCTGCCGGTGCCGGTTTACTACCATATTCCGACGGTAATTTTTTCCTTGGTAGCGGCGATCTGCGCCTCCTTCATCGCGCTTTTCGTCGTCAGTCGGGAACGTGTAACCATTCTTAATATCGTTGCCGGAGGTCTGTTGATGGCCGCCGGCATTTCCACTATGCACTACACGGGAATGGCTGCCATGCGGCTGTCTGCCATGCACCATTACGATGGCCGCCTGGTGTTGGTGTCATTGGCAATCGCGCTGTTTGTCTCGTGGGCAGCTCTGGGCCTGACATTTCAATTTCGCGACGATACATCAGGGGGATTTCTCAAGCTCCTGTGCGCCATCACCATGGGTTTTGCGATTCCAGCCATGCACTACACCGCGATGGCTGCCGTCACCTACACCCCCATGCAGGAGGCGCCGGACCTCTTCTTCGCGCTGGATATTTCTGCGCTTGCCAGCAGTGCCATCATCATTTCTACGTTTGTGCTCTTGGGAGCCGTTTTTCTCCTCCGCCAACGCTCCGTTGCCCATTCGCGCAACGCCGGTGTTGCGCCGACCCATGAACAACCCGCCTGAATGTCGTCTTACGGAAAAGGTTTCATTGAGTGCTTCCTGCCAGGCCATTGAATTTCCAACTGCTCGGTGACTGACCTTGCCCACGTTCTATACAGAAAAATTTTCGTCACTCCTCTTGACACTCTCCCCAAACCTACTTACCCCGCACACCTTCTTTCTCTGTTAGGTGGAACCCACGTTTCGAAAACTCGCCAAACGTGGGCAACCGGGCATGCTCTGCTTCTACATGCCGGCTTCGTTTTACGAGAGTGTCAGGAATGCTCCCGGTCTGTTCTGTCAGGGATGCTCCCGGTCTGTACCACTGGCGGAGGTGAACCGGACGGCACGGCATCATC
>QIAA01000043.1 GCA_003224905.1 Acidobacteriota bacterium | reverse complement strand
TCAACGAGCGTGCCGACAACGGTGTAAAGCCGAAGACCACGATGCCCCGCATTGCAGGTGGATACAAACTGCCCTCCAGCAGTCTGTTGCATCGCCCGGATGAGCAACGCGCAGTTGACGCTGGTGAACTGAAACTGCTGGCGGCAGTGCTCACGGAGAAATATGCGGAATTCGACGTCCGCGGACAGGTCACGCAAATCAATCCCGGGCCGGTGGTCACTACGTTTGAGTTCAAACCGGAGGCGGGAATCAAGTACACACGCCTAACCGGGCTCACCGATGATCTCTGCCTGGCGCTGAAGGCCGAAAGCATTCTGATTGAGCGCATGGCAGGGAAGTCAACGGTTGGCATTCAAGTGCCGAATCGCGAGCGAGAGATCATCTGGCTGCGCGAGAACATCGAGTCCAGCGAGTTTATCGGATCGAAGTCGAAGCTTACGCTGGCTCTAGGAAAGGACATCAACGGGCGCATCGTTACTGCCGAGCTCGCGGGTATGCCGCATCTGCTGATCGCGGGCTCCACCGGAACAGGGAAGAGCGTGGCGATTAACGCCATGATCATGTCGATTTTGTACAAGTCGACTCCGGACCAGGTTCGCCTAGTGTTGGTGGATCCCAAGCGGCTGGAACTCGGCAACTATGAAGGCGTTCCCCATCTTTACACGCCGATCATCACCGAGCCGAAGCTGGCGGCGAATGCGCTTCGCAATGCCGTGCGCGAGATGGAGCGGCGGCTGAAACTGCTGGCTGAAAAGGGTGTACGAAACATCGATCAGTACAACAGATTGTTTGACGATGATGCCACGCAGAGCCTGTTCGCTGAAGACTCAGAAGAGCGGCCGCTCCCGTATATCGTGATCATCATCGACGAACTGGCCGACCTGATGATGCTCGATGCCGGCAACGTGGAAGAGTCGATTACGCGCCTGGCACAGATGGCGCGCGCCGTCGGTATTCATCTGGTGCTGGCGACGCAGCGGCCTTCCGTGGATGTGATTACGGGATTGATCAAGGCAAACTTCCCCGCGCGCATTTCATTCCGTGTGGCCACTAAAGTCGATTCGCGCACAATTCTTGACGCCAACGGCGCGGAAGCTCTGCTGGGGCGCGGCGATATGCTGTATCTGCCGGCTGGATCGGCTCGCGTGATTCGGCTGCACGCGCCATTTGTGACGGAAAAAGAAATCGCTGCCGTCGTCGAGTTCTGGAAATCGCAAGCCACGGCCGAGTACCAGCAGCAATTCCTCGAGGCTCCAAAAGAAGAACGTGAGGCGGGTGAGAGTGACGAAGGACTGCCCGGTGAAGACGACAACGATCCGATGTTTAATGATGCCGTGCGTTTGGTGGTTGAGTTTGGCAAAGCCTCAACCTCACTGCTACAGAGACGTCTGCGAATTGGCTATGGCCGCGCCGCACACCTGATCGATCTTATGGAACGCGATGGAATTGTTGGTGCAGCAGACGGTCCTAAGCCGCGCGAGCTGTTGAAGCGGCCCGATTGGATTTCCGAAGTAGAGGAATCGATGCGGTGAGCCGTACGCGGTGACCTGTACGTTCGCCACAGTCTTATGGCCGGCGCAAAAGTGTTCGCGGCGCGGACACCTCCAGTTCCATTTTTGGGAAAACCCAGCACCTACTTTCGTGGGCTTGTCAGACCAATCGCACTAAAGGATATTGCGCGTCCATGGGCTGCGCTCTGGTGGACGTTGCCAGTGGGTACTGGACGCTGCCCGTCAAGCAGTCGAGTGGCCTTGTCAGCCATTACGGTTCGAGTCCGTCGTCCTCCGCACGGCTTACTCGACGCGGTTTCTGGTTTGTTATAATGACATTGATTTGACGGGCAGTGTACCTACTGGCTATTGCCAAGCCCCGCGTGACTAGCGGGGCTTTTGCTTACCTCCGATTTGCCGATCCCGGAGGTCGTCAGGATGCCTTCACCGTTTCAGACTTGAATCCCCGTACAGCAAGCACCGCCAGGACTGCCACTGCCAGCAGCATGGCAACCCACAAGACCGCTTTGTGGCGTTCTGACCATGGACGATCATCGGGGCGTCCCGTGTAGGCGGCATTGTGCATGCCCGGTCCAAGTGCCGCCTCAGCAGCTGCCGGGTCAGCTTTGAAGAACTTGGTGTAGTCGTATACGGGACCTGACAACTTCGGATCACCGTAGTACAGCTTGGCATTGGTTCTTCCACCTGGATCGAAGTACACTCGCCGCTCGATGGACAGCGGTTGAACGCCGGTAATGTTTAGCGGCGGATTATCCGCGTTGTCTACGGTGACTCTGAAGTGCCCGTCCGGTCTTCCTGAAGTATTCACGGTCAACTCTTCTGACGTCACCGAAGTGCCACCCCGGGTGATTCGCACACGGGTGATCTCACCTGCTGCCACCTGCTGCCCGTTCGCAATTTCTACGCTCACCATGCGACGAAAATTCACCTGCTGTGGCGCAATTTGAAACTCTATGCGATCGAACGGAACGCGCGCGGGAATTTCACAGTCAGTCACGGTGCTTCGCTTCAGTTGCTTCGGTGTGCCGCAGGATCCAAATTTTGTCCATCGGGCTTTCTGCTCTCGAAGGTTGTAGACAGCCGCAGCTTTGACGTCCTTTGGCGGGATACTTGTTCCTGGTGCAATGCGCACATGGAGATAGCGGAAGCTGGTCGTCGGCAGTTTAAGTACGGAGTTGGAGCCCAGAGCCTCACGTGTGAAGTCGTAGAGTGAAGTACTGCCCAACTGAGTGCCTTGCCGGTCGGCCAATGAATTGCTTCCGCTCACAAATGCCGTGGCCACAAAGTCTTTCGTGTCCAGCTTGAGACGGATACGATCGTACTCAGCGATATCCACAACATCGAGATCGAATTCAGTGCTTCCGCCCACGCTGCCGAGATTCAAGGTTCTTGCTTCAGACTCCTGACTGGACATTCCAGGCCGCTGCTCTGAGATCGCGTACCCGATCTGGGCACTGCCGTCGTAGAGGCGTACGTCAGATAGATCAGGATTTGCGTGCTGCCAGATTTCCTCGTCTACTACGAAGTAATTTTGACGGTCGGGCGCAGCGATTCTGACTTCCCGGAGATTGGTAAAGAACGGAATCTCAGGATCGGCGGCGGGCGCGGCCAGCGCCGTGAAAATCGCGAAAATCGAAACGTTGTAGTTCATGCGTCCGCGGGGCGTTCCTCACTCCTTCGACGGGTTGAAAGCCGCAGTAAATCGCGCTGGTAGACGAAGGAAATTGCCAACAGGAGAACGCCCAGCACAATGAAACTCAGAATCCGGTAGACGCGATCGAGCTGCCCGACGTCATAGATGAATACCTTTACTGTCGTGACAGCGATCAGTACCAGCGCCTGCCAGCGCACAAATGCCGAGCGCCGCCAAAAGCCGACGATCATCAGCATGGCGCCATAGGACAACCACAGGGCGGAGTAAGTAAAGTCACGGGCGATTTGCGCGTGCCGATAATCGGCCCAGTTGGTCACCGTCCACTGTCCTCCCTTGGGAGACATCTGGCGTGAGAAATAGTCCGAAACCTCGCGGCTCAATGCGACCCATGCCAGAATATTCAACAAGACGACTGCGGCGGCGGAAACTGCTCTTCCAGCTTCGTCGGTTCGGGCCGCACCATACCATGCCGTTAGTCCCAGCACCGCAATCGCTACGGCAAAGGTCGCCATGCGGGCATTAAAGATGAGCGTGGTTATGTAGAAGTTATCTAGGACAAGCAGGCGGACGACCCCGAGCGATAACGCAGCGATAGCAAACGCGTTCAGGAAATCCGATCGCAGCCGGGCTGCAACCCAAAGCAAAACAGCCGCCTCAACAAACCAGCCGATGGTGATCCAGTGCGCATCCAGACGGATGGGGATTGCAATGGTGATGAAACCCACGGCTAAGGCGAGGTGGAGGAAATGAAGCGTCTGCGAAACCCGTGGACTGGCTGATCTGGCTCGAACCTGACGGCTGAGAAAGATATAAACGGAGGACAAGGCCAGAGCAAACCACGCGGTTGAGGTCTTACTAACTTCTTCCAGCATGATGTAGATCTGGGAGAAGTAAACGCCTGCGTTCACAAAAGCCAGAAACAAGGGCACGGCAATGAAGAGATCGTTTTGATTTGCCGGGTCGCGTGCGACCAGCGGGGCGATGGCATAGATGGCGAAGAATAATGTCGCAAAACCTAGCGTCAGGCGAAGCTCGCTCCGGCTGTAGAACTCGGAGTACCAGCCTATATAAAGGAGAAGAGTGCCGGCATAGCTCAGCAACAAGAGTCGGCGCCATGGTTTGAAGACGACAAGCGCCAGTGCGCCCAGGTCCAGAATGGCCACGTAAGTGAAGAGCTGCAATTCGCGATTCTGTCCCGTCGCCAGAAGCAAAGGTGTGGAGAATCCGCCAGTCATGGCGAAGGCGGCGAGGATCTCGGTGTCCTGAGCCAGGGCCATTGCCGCCGTCGCTGCGGTCACAACAAGCATCGAGAGGAAAGCGATTCCTGCGGGTATCAGGTGATAGACCTGGAAAGCACCCCATAGCGACAGATAGAGAACCCCAATACCTAAAGCTTTCAATGAATAAGAAAAGATGCGGTAGCCACGGCTGCGAAAGCGTTCGCTCCAGACTACGACTGCGATACCCGCAAGAAGGCCAATCGAAGTTCGGCCCGAAGGACCAATCCATTGGTTGTCGAAAGCGAATTTGAGGAAATAGGAAACACCAATGAGAACTGCGGCGATTCCTATGCGATTGAACCAGTGAGAGGCGATGCGAGATTCGAGGTTGGTGTCAGATGCCCTCGCTGTTGTTCTGGGGGGCAGTATGACAGGATACGGCGGAACCGGCGGCTTTGAAGGAACCGGCGCCGGCGACGCAACCGGTTTCTGAGTCGGCGGAACTGCGGTAGCCTCCGTGGTAGGCGGCTCCAGCTTCACTGCTTGCTCGATGCGATACACACGCGCGGTGAGCTCGCGCAGAAGTTCTCTCAGTTCTTGCAGCTCATTGCGAGAATGGTCCAACGCGCCCCCAGCGGAACTGAAATCCCCAGCATTATCTGCGAAACTGGACTGGGTTTCATCTAATTTCGAGAAGACGAATGAAAGCTCACACCGAATACATGACGTTCCACACTAAACGCCATCGCGAATACATTCACATCACGCCGCAGATCGAAGCTATCGTAAGGAAGAGCGGCGTGAAAGAGGGCATGGTGCTGGTTTCTGCCATGCACATTACCGCGGGAGTCTATGTAAACGACAACGAGAGCGGGCTTATTGAAGACATCGATCAATGGCTGGAGAAGCTGGCGCCGTTTCGCAGAGAATACAAGCATCACGAAACCGGTGAAGACAATGGCGATTCGCATTTAAAGGCGCTGCTGATCCATCATCAGGTGATCGTGCCCATTACTTCCGGCAGGCTTGACTTAGGGCCGTGGCAGAGAATCTTCTACGCTGAATTCGACGGGCAGAGAGACAAGAGGATGGTTATCAAAGTCATGGGTGAGTGAAGCGCTGCTCAGGGAGCAAGGTCGTTGTTGTAAAAAAAAAAGGGCGGCATTACGCCGCCCCAACGCGTTTCCCCGGAGTAAAACAGTTAGAACTTGAGCACAAGTCCCGCGGAATAGCGGAAGTTGTTGTTGGACGTGCTGCCATTGGAACGGAACGACAACCAGTCGAACTGGCCAAGGCGAATTCCCCAGTGCTGCTTCACGCTGGCGTCAACTCCGCCACCAAACGCCATAGTGAAACCGCTGTCGCTGGCTGATAGGGTACCCGCGGTGATTGACTCGTGAAAGCCGCCGAACAGCCCATGGACAAACGGCGTGAAAGTGCGAATTTGCCGTGCTGCCAGGGTTGGACCGAAGGTATAGGTGTAGTTGCGGAGATCAGCGCCGGACTGAGACTTGTACGCGCCGCTGAAATCGCCGGTTACTCCAAACCAATGGTTCAGGTTGCCGGTCACGGCGGTATTCCAACCATTCGTGCCACCGGGGCCGTCAAAATTTGTGTACTGATAACCGCCGAAGACTTCCGCTTTCGGATATTCCTGAGCCACCACCGCCAACGAGGCCAGCAGGAACATCAGGGTGATGCCAACAAGCTTACGCATGTTTTGCACTCCTCCAGATTGAATTTGCACCCCCTCCCCGCCTTGGGAAGTGAGTCATTCACTCCAGGAGCACGGCTCTCCGCTGCGGAAGCAGGGGTAAAAAGCCGGGTTCGGCAAGGTGCGAGGACTATTCCAAATCAGGAATGGGAAGTCGGCAAGTAACTGAAGATACGGGCATTGTCCTTTGGTAATAGAGGGGATTACCACACTCTACCAATCAAGTTTTTGGCCTCAGGCTCCAGGCAACAAGGTGTACGGACGAAAACGGGCCGGATACTCCGGCCCGCATGGCTGGTCTCCGCCTGCACTTTAAGGCTTAACATTTACACCGGGGTCTCCACCATGCCCAGTAGTGTCGTCACTGATGAAACACTGGTACTGACCTACACCTGCGCCCGTGCTCACCGGACCCGAACTGACGCTGCCACCGGGCTGGCACGTGGAACGTTGAATTCGCAAATGGACTGGTCTGAAAAGTGATGGTGAATGGATCGTCCTCCGAGTACCACACCAATTCATCACCGGCAGACTTGCTGACATTTATGCCGCGGAGACGTTAGCTGTAGGTCTCCAGGCGAGCAAGAGCAGGAGGGAAAGCGTAAACAGAATCCTTTTTTCATGGAAACTCCTTCGTGTCAGGCGTGCGCCTGGCGAATTGAGGCCGAAGCCTCACACGAAAAGGCAGACCTGACGGATAAACTACGCGAGTATGAGCCAGACTTGCGGAGGGATTTGAACCCCAAGGCGAATCGCTGGCGTGTTAGTAGCTCGCAACGCGAGATGGATCAGCGTAGGGCTCGAAGCTGTAGATCGTAGGATTCAGTCGGGTTGTTCCGAAAACGAAACAAGTCGGTGCAAAACGAGAGCCGTGAAATATCTAAGCTGTAGAGAATTCCGTACCTTGCGGGATTAGCCGTCTAATAATTCATTGGCCGGACACGAGTCTACTAATTTCAATTTCTGTTCCGGATTCGGAACAAGCACAATCAGGAGCAGTGAAGATGTGAGCAGATGAGCTGGAACCAGAAAATATAGGGCCGGCAAGTCATTTCCCGGCCCAGAAAGAAGCTTTGTGTTCACGACTGGTTAATGTTTTATGTCGACCCCTGGATCCGCACTCATGGCCAAGGCAGTGTTCGTGACATTGTAGAAGTACTTCGTTTCTGGCGCATCAGTTCGGACTGGACCGGATCCCTTACTTCCTCCAGCTGGAATGACAAATCGATAGTCGTTAAACGGGGTGATTGGAAATTCAATGGTGAACTCATCGCCTGTCGAATACCACACGAGCTCGTCCCCTTCAGATTTGCTTACGTTCACCAATTCGTTATCAACCTCACCGTTACGGCGTATGTGTACGGGGAGCTTCATTTGCGACCTCCTTTTGTTTGTTGCTGTCAGTGTTTTCAGCACCCCTCATTGTTTAGCGCCGCGTAGTATACCTTGAAACTGCGGATCTGCACGCAAATGATCGAAATCCGGCATGTCACGCAATGCGGCCGGTGTTGCGCCCATAGCCAGGGCTTTCCGTAGATGCTGAAATGTGTGATCCATATCGCCAAAGTGGTTGTACACCAATGCGGCTCGAAACTCGACGTCGGGGTCCTTCAGCGACAGAGAAACTGCTCGTTGTAGGGATTCAATTGCTTCAGGCTTTTTATCTAACATAGCCAAATACGTTGCGCGATAAGCTAACACGCGGCCGTCGCGTGAATTTAACCTTAACCTGTCGTCAGCCAGCCGAACTGCTTCTAGGTAAGCATTGGTGGCCTTTTGTCGTTCCTCTGGTATCCAGAAGTACGCATCGCCAAGATTTCCCCAGCTGAGCCAACTTCCTCTGTCGAATTTCAATGCCTCTTCGAAATTGTGAGCAGCTTGGTCAAATTTTCGCATTGAGAAACAGGTATTGCCCAGATTGTTGTAGACCTCCACGGTGGGCCGAATCGATGCGGATTTCTCTAGCACCGCGATCGCTTCCTGGTAGCGCGCTTGTAGGACAAAGATTCCGCCAAGGTCCGAGTAGCCCCGGAAATTGTCCGGAGCCAAATTAATAACCTCCTGGAATGCCTTCGCCGCGTCCTCGTAGCGGCCCTCCTGCCAATAGAGAACCCCGAGCCAACTGTAGCCGGCCCAATACTGTGGCCGCAGGCTGATTGCCTTCTTGAACGTCGCCTCAGCCTCAGCGGGCCGATTCAGCTTCCGGAAAGCCTCGGCCAATCCGCGGAAAGCATCGTCGCTGGTGGGATCGAGAGTAGTTGCTTTCTGCAGTTGCGTAACTGCTTTTTCGTATTCTCCGGTTGTGCGGTATACGCTCCCGAGGCAGGTGTAGGCTTCGGCCAGCTTCGGGGCACTGGTTGCGGCATGGTTGCATGCTGACTTGGCTTTCTCCATCCACTCGCTGCCACCCACGCCTTCCTCGTAACCGAGCCAATAAGCCTTGCCGACGCCGGCATACGCTTCGGCATACTTGGGATCGAGTGTGAGCGCGCGGTTGAAGGCTGAGATCGCGCTCTCGATGTTCTCGTGCTTGTGGTAGTCGAGCAGGTAGCCGCGGCCTCGCAGGTATTGATCGTACGCTGAGGGGTCTGAGGTTCCATGAGCGGCCAAAACCACCTGGTCGCTGCTCTTGACCTTCAGCCCGAGCATGCGGATGACGCCATCAACTACCTGATCTTCGACGGCGAACGCGTCTGCGACATTGGCGTCCACAGCGTCCGCGTGGAGTTGGCGCATGCTCTTGGCGTCCACCAGGCTGTAGGTGACGCGCATCTGATTGCCGGAACCCTGCAGGCTGCCTTGCAAAACCAAGCTGACACCAAATGCTTTGCGCGCCTGATCGATGCTGGTGACGCCCTCGGCGCGCGCTTCGCTTGGAGAAACGACCTGCAACGGATAGTCATCGGTTAACTGAGTGAGTTTCGCTGCCAGCGTTTCTGTCAGTCCGTAGCCAAAGGCCTTCGCGCCCGGGTCTTCAGAGGCCGGGGCAAAAGGGAGGATTGCCAGTTGCACCGGAGTGGAAAATTTCCATGCGGCGGATTGCGGTCGCAGCGAAAGCCGCCAATAGATTGCACTCGCGCACACTATGACAATGGCGACGATTGCGGCGAAAATCCACATTTTCTTCTTTGGTTCAGGCTGCACGACCAACGGCGTCACGCGCTGCAAAGTGGTGGGTGTCAACCCAGCCTGCACCAGGGCCAAATCCTTGACGAGTTCTTCGCCGCTGGCGTAACGCTGTCCCGGTTCCTTCGCGATTGCCTTGCTGACCAGAGCTTCCAGGCTGTCTGGAACCCCAGGATTGAAGATGCGAATAGGGGCCGGGTTCTCCTTGCGAATGCGATCTGTGGTGGCTACAAAGCTACTCGCCAGGAACGGATGCTGCCGTGTGAGCATTTCGTAGAACACAACCCCGAGCGAGAACACGTCGGCGCGGCCGTCGGGCGCGTGCTCCAGCAGCACTTCGGGCGACATGTAGGCTGGAGTTCCCGCGAAGGTGCCTGCGCGATCGATGGTTGAGCTCTGGTCGGAACGCGGCAGATGCTTGGCGACACCGAAGTCCAGAATCTTCACCTGCCCGGACTTGGTGAGCATGATGTTTTCCGGCTTGATATCGCAGTGCACGATACCGCGCTGGTGAGCGGCGTTTAGGGCTTCCCCGCACTGTATGGCGATAGTGAAGAACTCTTCCAGCGAAACGGGACGGCGCAGACGATTTCGCAGGGTTTCGCCTTCTACGTACTCCAGTACTAGAAAAATTTCGCCGTGTTCTTCGAGAACGTCGTATACGGCTGCAACATGGGAATCGCTGAAGCGGGAGGCACGTTCGGCCTCCTCCTGAAAGCGGCGCCGGTAAACGGAATCAGCTCGTAGGGCGGGGGCAAGGCGTTTCAGTGCAACCGTGCGCTTCAGTTTGGTGTCTTCGGCGCGGTAGACCTCGCCCATCCCCCCTCTCCCGAGACGTTCCAGGATGCGAAAGCGACCAACTACCGTACCCGAAAGAGACTCTCCTGGAACGGAACTGGGGAGCACCGGCCGAGCTTCTGACATAGGGGATAGACCCAGAAGCGAAGAGTTCGAGCGTTGGGGCCGCAGGTATTCTGTTACAGGCCGCCGCTGTGCGGCATATTACTCCTGGCCCGAACCGTGGGCAATGGCAAGGCTGACGAAATGTCGGCACTGCTGACTCGCTTTCGGCAGTTCGGGAGGGTTGCGCCTGATCGGGTTCTGTAAATTCCTAATTATTTGCAAGGGGTTTTTGTTGAAAAGGGTTCGGTCAGGTGTTTGCAGTAGGTGGAGAGCCCTCCTCCCGGGCTGCAGCCAACTTTCGTTCACCGAGGAGTAAGTGTGCTCCATAAATGCGCGAACCCGACGTGCCCTTCCCTATTCCGCCGTCTGAACCAGGGGAAATTGTTTCAGGTTGAGATGACGGATTCTTCGACTAAGCCTGGGCGTCTGCTCACATCGCGCCGAAAAGGGTTCGTGCGCCAAATCGAACGCTTCTGGTTATGCGATCGATGTTCTCGTTCGGTAACGATTGCTTATGAAAAGGGCCGCGGGATCGTGACGGTCCCGCTGCCCGTTAACAGTGGTGCTTTGGCGGTGGTGCAGGGAAGCAACCGCCGAACGATCATCAACGGACTTCAAAGAAGTACAAATCGTGCGTTGGGGTAAGTCATATATGGACGAACTGGGGGGCGCTGTATGCGCAATTTGCGGTGAGGAAAGGTTAGGCGGCAGCACTTGGTTTCTGGTTGCCGAATATCGCTGGGACGACAAGCTGAAGATTCTTCATTGGAGCGACTATCTGGCCGCCTACGATGGTGTGGAAGCGGCCTGTAGCACGGCGCATGTACGGGAACTGGTGGTTCACTGGATGACAACCGGCAGCCTGCGCTATCCGTTTGCACGGGCTTTGTACCAGGGCGGATCGCGGAGAAAAGCCAAGGTTTTATCCTTCGCAAAGCACAACGAGAATATAGGTACGGCGCGAGAAATTGGTGAGCTTGCCGTGCACCGCGAGAGCCTGGAACGGGCGCTGGCCGAAAATCCATTGTCATTGGATACGATTCTTGACGCTTTACTCTGCGCGTTGGAGCGCGAATGCGGTGGCGAGTCTGAAGCCGAGACTATGGACGAGCAAAAAGTCTGTTCGGTTTGAGGCAGCTCTGTGCAATCAAGTTGTCTTTGGGCAAACGTACTTACTGCCCCTAATTAGCTTGAGAACAAAAGGCCTCCGGCTCGACTCCGGAGGCCTTCCCCCTCTACGTGCCCTTAGATTTCCAGAGCTATCGGCTCCGTTCAGCGACGGCAGGAACCCGCAACGCTGAACTTCTACATTGATTAGAACTGAGGTGTAGCAGGGTTGGTTGCCTGCCTCAGGCGGGGCCGCCAAGCCCTTCTGTTTCCGCTGAAAGTCGGTCTTTTGCCCAGTTAGCATGTTCGGAAATTACTGGGTCGGGGTCGTTGAGAACCCGCTCGAGCAGTGGCAGGAATCGCCGATCTCCACTGTTGCCGATAGCAATGATGGCGTTTCGGCGCAGGCCCTCGTGTTTTGCCCGCCGTACCGGCGAGCGGCGGAATACGTTGCGGAATTCGTCGGCACTCATTCCCGCCAGCCAGTCGATAGCGGGATTAATCAGTTCCTCGCGCGGGTAAAACTCGGGAGCCGCGGTCGTCGGGGCTTTGCGGTTCCAGGGACACACATCCTGGCAGATGTCGCAGCCGAAGACGTGCCGGCCCATTCCTGCGCGCAGGTCTTCAGGAATCTCTCCGCGTTTCTCGATGGTCAAATATGAAATGCACCGGTTCGAATCGAGTTGATAAGGACCGACGAATGCATCTGTCGGGCATGCATCGATACACCGCGTACAGGTGCCGCAGCGGTCCGGCGCCGGCAGATCCGGCTCCAGTTCGATCGAGGTCAGGATTACGCCGAGAAACAACCACGACCCAAGCTTCTGATTGAGGATGCAGGTGTTCTTGCCGATCCAGCCGATGCCGGCATACTTCGCGTAGACACGCTCAACCAGAGGGCCGGTGTCGACGTAACAGCGGGTCTGCAACTCCTCCTGCAGACGTGCACTTTCCTGCCGCAAACGAGACTCGACCTCGCGCAGCCGACGCATGACTGCTTCGTGATAATCCTCCATACTCCACGCGTAACGCGAGATCCAGCCGTGGCCAGGATGATTGAATGCCGTTGAGTAAGGTTGAGCAGTGTTGTAGTTGATTGCGCAGACGATCACACTGCGGGCCCACGGGACAGCGGAATCCAGCGACGCGCGTTTCAGATTGCCGGTTTCGTCGCGGGCCTTCATGTACTTCATCTCACCAGCGTAGCCCGCGGCAACCCATGGTTCGAAATGTTCTAGCTCGGGATGTCGGCGTACTGACGCAATCCCCGCGAGTTCGAAGCCGGCATCATGTGCGGCTTGCTTGATGAAGGCGGAGATCTGGCTGGGAGTCTTGAATGTCATTGGATGGCCTGCTATTCAGCGTAATGCAATTGTGGCATACAAATGGGGTAGGTCGCGGATCAATGGCCATTCGGATGAAACTGCAAGTGCTGTTCGCGGCTGCCTTCTACATGGGTGATTGAAATTTCTTTCCAGCCTACTAAGTCTCCCTGCCGGACGAAGACAATAATTGTTCCCCGGTTTAGTCTGCCGATAGAAGAAGGTGCGGTAATAGTCCCATGCTCTCTGTCTAGCCGCACGTTTCTGGAACTAACGTAGTCCGGGCCACCGCTAACCACTGACGGCTGAGCATCATTGGGAAGGCCACTGCCAAAAAACAGCGTATACGTGGAACTCAATGTCAGATCCTCGTGAGGGGCTGCATGGCGAATCACTTTGTATTTTAGTTGTTCGCCTTCTCTCAAAACGACAAGAGGGACACCACAACAAAGCTGTGAGGGCTGATTCTGGCGCGCTGCTTCAGTAACAATTTCCAAAGCAGGTCCGGGACCAAAGGGCTGAAGATCGAACGCTATGTGTCCGTGATCATTGCCATTCGTGGCCAATATCCAGGCGCTTTCAGATGATTTTCCATGCGTCCCCACGCAAGTGGCAGTGCCGTCAGGCTCAACCATCAGCATGGATTCGCTAGTTGTGGAGTAAATCGTTTTTTGCGGATTTGATAACTCAGCGGTCCGGAACCATGACTTCTTTTTCCTCACGCTTATTCTTGCGCTCTCTCCTACACCCAGACTGGTTCTTGACGCTTGAAGCTCCAGCGTCTCGGAACTCTTCAGTGCCGAATCCATGAGCCAAGTACATCCGATGAGACTTGCCAGCACCAGGCCCACGGCGCTGGCCTTGAGAGCTTTCATTCCGGCAGTTTAGTTTTTCACTGCAAGCGTTGTACATGGGATTCGCAGGCTCACTTCATTGCGGCTTTTCCTGTATCGACGTCGGCGAATGAGAATGCGAGCGACACATTTAGGATGCTCTTTGCCGGAGACCTCAACGTAGGGGTAAATAAAGTAATTCATTCTTGCACTGCGCTGGTTTCGCTGGACCTAAAGGGCGATATCAAAGAATCAAGTTTGTGACGTCTCGATTGTCTGATGAACTTCGGTGTCTTTCGCGGCACGAATCCGTGTTAAAATGTGCTTAGTTCTTCGACATTTAATGCGGATGCATGGGGGTGTGTGCGCCGCTTTCCAGCCGCCGACGGGAATATCCCGCGGCCAGCACCTAGCTGGGCAGGTCTTGGGGCCCATTCTTATGAACTGCTTGCGCAGTTCTTTTCGTCCTGGGTAGATCATCTTTCGCCACTTCGCGCCGGGTGAGGTTTGTTGTTGGTAGGTTCTGAATTCAGGAGCCGGCATGAAGACGCTCGAGCGTCAGCTCGCCTACGATTCTTTCCTGGAGCAACTCAGGACAGCAGCGTCGTGCGTCCTGCTGCTCGACTATGACGGAACGCTAGCACCGTTCAATGTAGATCGCAGTCTGGCGCTTCCTTATCCCGAAGTTCCACCTTTGATCTCGCGCATCATGGAGCGGGGAACGCGTGTGATCTTGATCAGCGGACGTCCGGCGCGAGAGGTGATTCTGCTCAGCCGCATTTATCCACAGCCGGAAGTCTGGGGCAGCCATGGCCTGGAGCGACTGCGCGCAGATGGCAGTTACCAGGTTGCGCCTCTGCCGCGCGAGCATCACGAAGCTCTTTCGCGGGCCGCCCGGGTGTTGCGTATGGACGGTCTCAATGAACGGCTTGAGATCAAGCCTGGCGGAATCGCTGTCCATTGGCGCGGGCTAAGCCGGCAAGCAGCGCTGGAAATCGACGGACGGGTGCGGCAGCTCTGCCGTCCACTGCTGAGCGAATTCCCCCTGGATTTCCTGGAATTTGATGGTGGGCTTGAAATTAGAGTGCCCGTACGGGACAAAGGGGATGCGGTTTGGGCCATCTTAGGTGAAAGCGATCCGAACGCTGCGGTCGCCTATCTAGGTGACGACCAGACCGATGAAGATGCATTTAGGGCTTTAAAAGGCAAGGGTTTGACGGTCCTGGTACGTCCGCAATCCCGTGCCACCGCGGCCGACGTTTGGCTGCAACCACCCGAGGAACTGGTCCGGTTTCTTGAGGACTGGCTTCAGGCTGCAGGAGGCCAATTATGAGGCTGCTTAAAGGACGTTTGATTAACGTCTCCAACAGGCTGCCGGTGCTTATCCGTAAGCGTGCCGGAGGAATTCGCGTCGAGCGGAGCTCGGGCGGGCTGGCCACTGCTCTGGATGCTGCCTGGCGTGAAGAACCTGGGATCTGGATAGGGTGGGCTGGAGCATCGCAGTCGCAAGGTGTGGATCAATTGCTGGCGAAGGCGTCCCGGAGCCGCTCCCATGTTTTGCAACCGGTAGAGCTGTCGGAAGAGGAAATCGCCAAATTTTATTCCGGGTTCGCCAACGAAATTCTGTGGCCTCTGTTTCACGATATGCCTTCGCGCTGCAACTTTGATCCCGAGTACTGGGAGGCTTATCAGCGCGTGAACCGGAAATTTGCCGGCGTCGTGGCGCGCGCAGCGCAGGAGGATGATTTCGTTTGGGTCCATGACTACCACCTTATGCTGGCAGCAGGCTATATGCGCGATGAAGGCGTGCGCGCCCGCATCGGGTTCTTCCTGCACATTCCGTTTCCTGCGCCTGATGTATTTGAGAAGCTGCCGTGGCGGAAGGACATCCTCAGCGCGCTCTTGCAGTTTCATGCTGTTGGCTTCCAGACTGATCGTGACCGCTGCAATTTCGTGAACTGCCTGCAGCGTCTTCTCCCCGAAATCAATGTGGAAACCGCCAGCCCGCATTCGATCGTTAGTCTCAACGGAAGACAAGCATTGATTGGGACCTTTCCAATCAGCATCGATTTCGAAGAGTTTGCCCAAGAGGCTTGCAGCGACGAAGTGGCAGGTCGTGCTGCCAACATTCGCAAAGAGCTGTTAGATAACACGCTCGTCCTGGGCGTTGACCGAATGGACTACACCAAAGGTATTCCGGAGCGCCTCAAGGCATTTCGCATTCTGCTGCGACGGTTCCCGGAACTTCGCAAGCAGATCACGCTGGTGCAGGTCGTGGTGCCCAGTCGGGAGGAGATTCCTGACTACAAAGACCTTCGCGGCGAAGTTGAGCTACTGGTCAGCCAGATCAATGGTGAGTTCACGCAACCGGGATGGGTACCCATTCATTACATGCACCGCAATCTGAGCCGTGAGGAACTGCTTGCGTACTATCGGGCTGCAGACATCGCTCTGATTACTCCGTTGAAAGATGGAATGAATCTGGTGGCGAAGGAATTCTGTGCCGCTCAAGTTGATGAACGGGGTGTGCTCATCGTGAGTGAATTCGCCGGCGCGAGCCAGGAACTGCGCCACGGAGCGATTCTGGTTAATCCCAACGATTTTTCCGCGGTTGCACAAGCTTTGCGAGATGCATCACAAATGTCTGCGGAGGAGAAACGCAATCGCATGCGGCTCCTGCGGCAAATCGTGAAAGACCGCAATGTGCAGCGCTGGGCGCGGACTTTCATTGAGACCGCAACCGCGGTGGCTGCCGATACGAAGGCTTCCTCCTCGCACGGTGGTGGCGCGGGCGGAGATCAACCGCTAACACCCAAGTATCCCCCGGATGAGATTGCTGCCCTTCCGCTAGTAGCCGCGTCGCTACCTTTTGGCGCTCGCTTGCATACAATGCCTGGCAAAGTTCATCGGGTGGCAAAAGTCTGGCCTACCGCCCAGAGCTGAGCGAATTATCTGAGAAGCTTTCGCTTTCTGCTCTTCAACTTGGGGCGCCGCGCAATCTCTGTTTCGGAGTACATACTTCGTCGGCAGTTTTGTGACCGGCACGAACAGGGCGCAACATCATCCAGCTCACCATCGTATAGGTTGTAATCGTAGGTGAGCTCTTCGCCGGCTTTGATGTCCCGAATAGCAAAAATAAATACTCGACCGTTGATTTCATCGGGCTCACAATTGGGATCGCAGGAGTGATTGATGAACGCAGCAAGCCCGTCACCATCGATCACCTGTTTACCGTCTTCAAGGCCGAATAAGTAAGTCCGTGGAGAATTCTCATAGAGAGTGTCCGCTTCGTCGACAGTAAGTCTCGGCCCCGTGTACTCGATTACAGTTGCAGCCTTCTGAATGGGCTCGGTTGTGTAGCATCCGTAAGCGTGAATCCTGGAAGGGTGTACCACGATTGCCATAATCAGCCGAATGCTGGCCGCTCGGGTGCCTGAGGTCCCGCTTTGCGGCGCACTCAATGTTACAATTGTCGAGTTCAGCGGGAGTAGTTCAGCGGTAGAACGCCAGCTTCCCAAGCTGGATGTCACGGGTTCGATCCCCGTCTCCCGCTCCAAATCTCGTCAAAACCGTCCCTAAACAATCTTCAGACTGGAGCCACATCCGCATCTCTTGACGCCATTGCCCCTTCCTCTCTCAGCATCCCGATCACAGCAGCTATCAGAGAAACCACCAGCGGCCCGATGAAAATCCCAATGAACCCAAACACCTGAACTCCCCCCAGCAGCGCGAACAGCAAGATCACCGGATGCAATTCAACTTTCCCGCTTAGTATCAGCGGACGAACGATGTTGTCCACCAGTCCCACAACCAGCGCGCCCCAGAGGATCAGGATGATCCCTTTCCACAGATGTCCCATCGCCATGAGATAAATCGCAGTCGGGAGCCACACCAGCATGGTTCCGACCAGAGGTATAAGCGAGCAAAACGCCGCTGCCATTCCCAGCAACAGCGCCGAGCGCACGCCGAGGATCGCCAGTCCCGTTCCCGTAAGCAGGCCTTGCGCCAGCCCGACCGCCACAATCCCGTAAAGGTTGGCGACGACACTGTCGTGAATTCGACGCAGGAGACTTCGCGCCTGCTTCCGGCTTAGCGGCAGAACGGACGTGACGTTCTCGACAGCAGCCTGTCCATCACGAAACACAAAGAATAAGATCAGGAACGTGAGGACGGCGTTCCCGGCAAAGCCCGCCAGCCCACTCGCCAGCCCCCTACCCGCAGCCAGCAGGACTCTGCTGATTTGGCGCGGCAAATTGGCCAGAGTGTCTTGCAGGCGCAATTCTTCCACGTCGACATATTTCCCAAGCCAGTTCAACACTGCTTCCTGCTTGTGGCTCAGGTAGGCGACAGCCCCGCCTTCCTGTGAACTGCGATCGCTCACGTACCGTGCGGCCTTAATGAGTTCCCCGCCCGCCGCAGACGCAATGAACACAGCCGGCAGCACAAAAATGAGAATCACAACAAAGGTTGTCAGCAGTGCGGCACGATTACGGCCGCGTACGATGCGGATCACCTTGACATACAGCGGATGAAAGCCAATCCCGATAATTGCGGCGAACGCGATCGGCTGCAGAAACGAACGAAAAATCAAAAAGGCTACAGCCAGAAATCCGATCAGCAACGCGAGCAGGAACCACACGCTTGTGCTTGATCCGCTCTGGCCTAAACCATTTTTCATTCGGCTAGCTCAGGAAATGCCCGCTAAGTCACCAACTTCAGGGCTACTTCGATGACTGCCGGGCACATAGGTTGTTTGTAGTGATCGCCAACCGCAAGGCATCTCTGCCGTGGTCCTCGCATCTTATTTCCAGTTCTGGAGGAAGAACCATGCAAACCGAAGTCGGCGTTTTCCGCTCGCGAGCAGCCGCGGAGCAGGCGATTAAGAGACTGCTGGACAGCGGCATTTCTTCTCAATCCATCATCTTTCTTAGTGGAGAGCAGTCGGCGAGTGAGCTCAAGTCTGTACCTACTACCGAGGGCGAACGGGACGGCATGGGGCCGGCAATGGGGGCAGTTGTGGGGGGAGCGGTTGGGGCGAGTGCCGGGCTTTCACTTGGCACTGCCATTGCCAGCCTCGTGGTTCCCGGTGTCGGAGCTGTTCTCGGCGCTGGCTTGGGCGCGGCTGCTGCGCTTGGCCTCGGTGGAGCAGTTGCCGGAGGCGAACTGGGCGAAGTTGCTGAAGAGAAGTTGGACGTGGGTGTGCCCAGAGACGATGTCAGGCTCTATCGTGAATTGCTCAAACGGCAACGTTCCATCGTGATCGTCAATACATCTTCTGCAGAACAGGCCGCGACGGCCAACTCCATCTTCGAACAGCAGGGCGGAGAAGATGCGGATACCGCGCGAGAGCATTTGCTGGATGCGGCTTGAAAATTAGGCTTTCCTTGCCGGCGTCGATCCAGGCCAACGATTACTTGTAGATCTTGATATTGCAACCTCGAGTGATTCTTTCCAAGGACAGATTGACCAGGCGCACTTGCCTCTCGACGTACTCCATCACAATCCCTATCATGGACGCATCATTTCTCTGTTTCGAGGTAATTGCATGTCCGAACCGACTTACGAGGAACTCAAAGCTCGTCTGGCAGAGTTGGAAAAGCAAGGTCAACGGCGCTCGGGAACTCTGGAATTTCGCGTCGGCGAAAAAGGTGGTGTGAGCGTGTACGGTTTGGGACGGTTTCCCGTCACGCTGTACTATGAACAGTGGATCCGGTTGCTCGACGCCGGCGAGAAACTCCGCGAATTCCTTGAGGAAAACAAGTCCAAGCTCAAGCTCAAAGGGCAGTGAGCTTGACCGCGAGCAGTACCTGTATCTGACCACTCGCGGACGTAATAGCGGCCTGCCGCGAGAGATTGAGATCTGGTTTACGCATCGCAAAGGCCGCTTCTACGTGATCGCCGACTATCCTTCATCTCAGTGGGTTAAGAACTTGCGCGAATATCCTCTGGCAACTGTGCGGGTGGCGGGAAAGGAACTCCAGGCTCGTGCGCGAGTTCTATCTTCTGAAACTGATTCAGAACTCTGCAGTACCGTCGCTAGCCTTTCGCGTAAGAAATACGGCTGGGGTGATGGCTTGGCTGTCGAATTTGTCCCTATTTCTGAATCCTAGGATATTCGACGAAATCCGATCCTTTTGCCGGAAGCTGAAATCAACAATCTAAAATCAAAAACCAACAATCTAAAATGTCAATAACTTCTGATGATATTTTGACTTTGCTTCCGCCCCCGGCGGATGCTCACCTCGCCTACGGCAGTGATCCTAATCAGCTCGGTGAGATACGAGTGCCAAAATCCGGCGGGCCGTTTGCCGTCGTGATGATCATTCATGGCGGCTTCTGGCGCGCCAAGTATGACCTGAAGCACGCTGGTCATTTCTCTGCTGCATTAACGGGGAAAGGTCTTGCGACATGGAATGTGGAATACCGGCGTGTGGGGAATCCCGGCGGCGGCTGGCCTGGCACCTTCGAAGATATCGCTAAGGCTTACCGGTTCATTCCTCAGGTTGAGTCGCGCTATAGGCTGGATTCCAAGAAGATCGTGATCGTGGGCCACTCTGCCGGGGGGCAACTCGCACTGTGCCTTGCCGGGCACGAGCCCACAGTGAAACGCGTGGTTTCTCTGGCCGCAGTGGCCGATCTGCAGCAGGCCTGGGACCTGCATCTCAGCAACGATGCCGTCGTAGAATTTCTCGGCGGCAAGCCTCAAGACGTCCCCGAACACTACCATGAAGCCGATCCCATACGCCTAAAGATCACCGCCACGCAGTGGCTGATTCACGGCTCCGTGGATGACACTGTGCCGGCATATCTCAGCCGCAGCTACGCCGAGCAGAAGAAACAACGCGGCGAAGATGTTCACTATTTGGAAGTCTCGACAGCCGGACATTTTGATCTGATCGATCCTCGCTCGGTGGCCTGGCCGAAGGTAGAGAACACAATCCTGCATGTGCTCGGTTGACGTAATGATCAAATCGTAGCTTTCAGACTTGTGTGATTCGCCTTACGACTAATAAGCACCGGGCATTGGTGCTTATAGCAAAGCTGAAAGGCGGGACCATGATCGTTTCAGACAAAGCATTGGTGTTGCTCGCAGCCTTGCCATTGTGGGCCAGCATGGCTCCGGCGCAATCCAGTTATGACTTGCGCTCACCTGATAAGCGGATTGAAATTCGAATCCGCACCGCAGGTCAGATCCAATATGACGTGCTGCTGAATGGACGGGCTCTCCTGGAGCAAAGCATGCTTTCTCTGGATATTGAGCATAAGAAGCTTGGTCTGCAGCTCAAAGTTACTGATTCAAACCAACGATCTTATGACCAGGTGATTCAGCCGGTGGTCCGGCAGAAGTTTGCCAGGATTCGCGAGAACTACAACGAGCTGCATATTACCCTGGACGGGGGCTATGCGGTCATCTTCCGCGCATACAACGAAGGTGTGGCTTATCGATTCGAGACATCGATGCCGCAGAAACAGGTAAAAGTCTATGGCGAGGAAGCGGACTTTAGGTTTCCCAACAATTTCATCGTCTACTACCCACAGGAAGACAGTTTCTATTCGCACAATGAGCGCAAGTATCTGCCACAACGCCTGAACGAGATAGCTCCGGACTTCATCGCATCCCTGCCAGCAGTCGTAGATGTGGGCCAGGGCGCCAAGGTTGCGATTGCAGAATCCGATGTGGAGGATTATCCGGGCCTGTGGTTGCGTGGCGCCGCCCCCCATTTTGAATTGGCTGCGGCCTTCCCTCCGTATCCGTTGAAGGAGACTCAAACCAGCGATCGTGACTACAAAGTACTCGAACACGCTGACTACATCGCAGTGACGTCGGGCACACGAGCGTTCCCCTGGCGGGTGATCGGCATCGCCGAAAAAGACGCCGATTTACTCACGAATCAGATCGTCTATCTATTGGAGAAGCCATCGCAGCTCCAGGACACCTCATGGATTAAGCCCGGCAAGGTAGCGTGGGACTGGTGGAATGACTGGAACATCGATGGCGTAGACTTCCACGCGGGAATCAACACGAAGACATACCAGTACTACATTGATTTCGCGGCGAAGTACGCCATTCCATACATCATTCTTGATGAAGGCTGGTACAAACTGGGCAATTTGCTCGAGGTTGTTCCTGAAATCAACATGGAAGAACTGACGGCATACGCGAAGCAGAAGAACGTCGGGCTGATTCTTTGGGCCTCGTGGAAAACGCTGGACGATCAAATGACTCCCGCTCTCGATCAGTTTGAGAAATGGGGAATCAAAGGAATCAAAGTTGACTTTATGCAGCGCAGCGACCAATTGATGATGAACTATTACCATAAAGTTTGCCGCGAGGCCGCGAAGCGCCACATGCTGGTTGATTTCCATGGCGACCAGAAGCCCGCAAGCATGACTCGCACCTGGCCGAACCTGGTCAATACAGAAGGCGTGCGCGGAATGGAATGGAGCAAGTGGAGCTGGGAATCCGAGCCCAAACACAATGTGAGCCTGCCTTTCACGCGAATGTTTCTGGGTCCCCTGGATTTCACTCCTGGCGCAATGAGGAATGCCACGAAAAACACCTTCGCGCCGATCAATCATCAGCCCATGGCCATGGGCACCCGCTGTCATCAGCTCGCAATGTACGTGGTTTATGAAGCGCCGCTTCAGATGTTGTCAGACAGCCCTTCAAATTATTTGCGTGAGCCGGAGATCATGGACTTTCTGGGGCCGGTTCCCACTCAATGGGATGAAACAAGGGTGCTCGACGCGCGCATCTCTGACTACGTTTTGGTCGCAAGAAGAAACGGGAACGACTGGTATGTGGGCGCCATGACCGACTGGACAGCGCGCGATTTAGAAGTGAACTTTTCCTTCTTGCCCGACGGCAACTTCACCATGGACGCCTATCAGGACGGCGTCAACGCCGACCGCAATGCCAGCGACTACAGGAAAACAACAACTCAGGTGAATAAGACAACGAAGCTGAAGATCTATCTCGCTCCAGGAGGCGGCTGGGCAGCAAGAATCCATCCATAGCGGATTACGAACTATCCTTGGTCGTTAGCACGCGAGTCGCGCGCGTGGAGATACCTCCATCCACAAGCAAGGTTTGGCGAGCTGCTTTCCTGGATGAGTTGAACCTCTTCTTGAAAAAGAAATCCTTCTAAACCGCTTCAGGAGGTGCTGCACCGATCTCGATCTCCACCTGTCGTTTGCCCAATTGTGGATGGGTGGCCGCGAGTCGTACCTGACCCGCTTGCTCACCGGCACGAATCCAAATTGCTCCCGTGCCGCCCACCAGCGGAAAGGGATTGTCGCCAATGATTTCCCCCGGGCCCTCAAGATCAAACCTAACCGCATCATTCGCAAATGGCCGGATGTTCCCGAACTCATCCGTCACACGGAAAATTACGCGCGTCGAATCTGCGCCGTCGGCGAAAATGCTTCTGCCAGTACGTTCTTGCTGATAGCTCCACCAGCCACAAGTGTCCCTGTGGTCTTTAGAAATTCGCGACGCCGCATCCTCTCCTGATTTTTCACGCCTGCCATACTAAGTGCACTTCAATTCTGGATGCAATCGTCGCTCGAAAAACGCTACCTGCAACTGAGAATGCGTCGTAAGCAGGATATTGCGAGCCGTTCGCGTGGGGCATGGGCTGCTGGATCGCCGGGCAGAAACGAACGAGACGTCGTGACCGCGTCTCTGGCGCAGCACATGGTGGGAAGAGAGAGCTGAAGCTGTGAGCTTGGCTGGGCGAGTTCTTAGCGTAGCCCGACCGAAAACGAAACATACCGACAGTGCAACCGCTTCGCCTACTCGCTCAATTTCGATGGCAGCTCAGTATTTGAGGCTCCAGGGCAGCAGGTTCCAGGTAAAAATGAACCAGGCTACGCCGACACAGGCCAAGGCGATTCCCGAATCACAGATTCGGGCCAGCATCCAGCGTTGGGGTTCCCGCCACGACTGCAAAGCGTTGAAGAGAGCTGCGACCGTGCCTAGGATGCCCAGCCAACCGGCAATTTCAATCAGCCGCAACCAGGGATTTCCATGTGGGCTTAACATTCCGATATCTTTCATCGCGATCGAAAAGAACGTGGCGTATGCGGCGAAGAAAACTGCGATCAGCAGGCAAGCCAACCGCACCGCCAGGCGAATTCGCCGTCTTTGCGGCGTCAGGTTGAGCGGTTTGCCGTAGTGCCGTCGAACCAGCGCCATGATCGGCCAAAGAATAAGCGTTAAGGCGATCACCGCGAGAGAACCGATTATTAACGGCACCTGCCACACGCTGTTCTCATACCACGGAGCTTTCTGGAAAACCATGAACGGAAAATCGATGACCTCCACCATATTCCCGGAGTTGTCCCGTTTGAAGGCTATGCGGTCTTGTCCGTTCACGTCGCGAAACATCAGCGGCCCGATCTCGCGAAACTTCTTCGGCTCGCCGTTCATATCCTTCAGATCGCTCACGCTGAGAGTGCCGTCCTCGTTTGCGTATACCTTGGCCTCTTCCGTGACAGTCAGTACTTTCATAAGAGTCGTGTCCGAACGACGACTGACGATGTAGTGGCCTGACACCGCTTTAACGTCTTCCGCCGAATTTGCTACCGGGTCGCTCGGCCCAGGCTGATAGGGGAAATAACGATCTAGAAATGCATGCCACACGGCTTCGCGCCCGCGGACTTCACTAT
This sequence comes from Acidobacteriota bacterium, assembly GCA_003224905.1. Classification (GTDB taxonomy): domain Bacteria; phylum Acidobacteriota; class Terriglobia; order Terriglobales; family Acidobacteriaceae; genus QIAA01. The sequence goes on along the minus strand of QIAA01000043.1, from coordinate 62,132 downwards.
TTCCGGCGCTGTTATACGAAATGAAAAAGCCGAGTTGAGCATCCGGGATCAGGTGCAGGTCACTGTGAAAATACTGAGTATCTCCCCCATGCCCGATGATGCGATGCCCATTGCGGGTCTCTTCATAAAAACCGAGTGCCATTGCGTTCATGCCCGGCAGGTTCTCGAACTGCCGCGAATGCATGAGTCGAGCCGTCTCTGGCTTGAGGATTTGGACATTCTCGAACCGGCCATCCTGTAAATGAGCGACCATGAAGTGAGTCATGTCCATTGCAGACACGGAAGAGCTTCCGGCGGGCGCGGCTTCCACCCACTCGAAATCCTTGGCCGGCTGCGAAGCAGCATCGTATCCGTGGGACATCAGAGGTTTCAAAGCATCGGGAAGCGGCTGGCGAAACGTCGAATGGCTCATGTTTAGCGGCTTCAGAACGTGTTCGTCGATGTAGTCGAAGTAATCTTGGCCGGAGACGCGCTGCACAATATATCCCGCCATACAGGTTGCGTAATTCGAGTAAGCCGGCGTGGTTCCGGGCGGGAAAATGCGTTCGGGCAAGTGTTCTTTCAGATAATCGCCGATCGGCTTGAGGTCTTTGACGTCTTTCACGAACAACTCCTGCACTGTTTCCTCAAATCCGGGAGTATGTGTCATTGCATTGCGCAGAGTAATTGGCTTCGGATAGGTCGACGGAATTTTGAAATCGAGATAGTCATTCATGTCACGGTCAAGGTCGAGCTTGCCCTGTTCGACCAGTTGCATGACCGCTGTCCAGGTGAACAGCTTAGAGATTGAACCGGGGCGAAAAAGTGTGCTGTCCGCCGACACCGGAGTCTTTTTCTCGACCTCGGAATAACCGTACCCCTTGGCAAACAGAACCTTGCCATCTTTCACAACCGAAATGACCGCCCCAGCCACGTCATCTCTTGCGAGTTGCTCGGGCATGATGCCATCGAGAAAAGCGACTACGTCGCTGGCGGTCATTTCGTGCGTGCCAGCCTCCACCGGTTGTTCAATTGGCGCAGGAGGCTTCGATTTCGGCGCCAGTGGATTTGTCTGGGGCTTCTGGCTCCAGCAGGTACCGGTGAGGATCAGAAACAGGGCTGCTGCTGACGAAATCCGGATCGTTACAGCCCAAATTGCCGAATCCAATAATCTCGATTTCACGATAGTTCCTCCTCGCCTGAATCGTGTGTGATTGCACGCCCGAGAAGCTTGTCAAAGAAAACGTGAACACGGGTTCCGTTCAACATCGGAAGTAAGGGAGCACGCATTAGCCGGACTCGCCGTGAGAATTCGCGGGCCTGTTCCCATCGTTCTGCCTGGCGCTTTTTCTGCTTTTGGCCCTGGGACGCGATGACTCCGGGAGCGGCGAGTACCAGCGCGATCGAGAATCTTCATCCTTCTGCTGCAGTGCCGCCAGTGACCTCTGCGGCTGGCTGTGGGCACAAGCAACAAACAAGGCATCGATGGCGGCAATCGGCGCCACGTATGAGCCATGGAACGATGGATTGGCTATGGATGCGATCCAGAATGAGTCGCAGAAGCGGGCAATGGGAGTTTTTTCGCTATCCGTAATGCCAAAGGTCGGCACACGGTTTTCGCGCGCGCGGAGCACGGCATCCACGGTAGCTTGCAGGCAGCGTCCGAAGCTGAGGGCGATCAGCAAGTCTTTCGGGCCGAGCAGGTTCACTTTCTGCTGCAAGCTGCCGGCAGATCCCGCCGGAGCCTCGGCATCGTAGCCCAACGAGGTCAGTCCATAAGCCAACAGATAGGAAAGTGCGGCGGCGAAATCCACTCCCACGACAATGATTCTTCGAGCACGATTCAGTTGCTTTGCCAAGCGGATAACCTGGTTGGAATCGAGTTGTGAACGCAATGCCTGTAGGTTGTGCGCGTCCATCTCGAAACTGTGCTCCACGTGGCCGGCGACACTGCGGTGTTCGCGGGCCGCTGCTTTCATCAGCTTGTAAGGAGTGAGGCGGCTCACAAAATGCGAACGCAAATCGGCGGCGAATTCCGCATACTTCTTGTAGCCGAGTATTTGCACGCTGCGTACGATGGTGGCTTTATCGATGCCGTAGCGCTTGGCGAGCGCGCGGGCAGAAAGAAAATACGTGTCTTCAGCATTCTCGAAAATGTCGCGGATGAGTAGGCTGCGGCTGGTATTCAGGTTTGGTTGCGCTTGTTCGAAGCGAGTCTCTAACGCGGTCATCCAAACTTTGCGCTCGGCGATATTGCCGAGTGATGGACCGCCCGCTGCAGATGGATTGTGGTCTGAATTCACAGTGTTTCGACCCGCCCGAGGCAACCGGGTCTTTTCCGAAGCTTCGGGCCTGCCTCTCGTTAATCAAAAATACAGCTTCAAGGCAAATTGGATAACACGCGGCGCCACCGAAGTATTTCTGATAGTGCCAAATGTGGGATCCGCCTGCAACGAAGGCAGACCGGTAACTGGGTCCGGGGCCACCGTTCCAGCATTCAATGCAGGGTTTGCGAAAGACGGCGTATTGAATGCATTGAAGAACTCTGCCCTGAACTCCAGCGATTTATTTTCACCTCTGAGCAAAACGTTCTTGATGAGAGAGATATCGAAATTTCTTTGATCGGGGCCGCTGACGATGCCGTTCCCGCTATTGCCGAATGCTGTCGCCAAACCATCAGATCCAATGATCGGCGGTAGCGTAAAACAGGAGGCATTGAAGTAGTTGTCTACCCTCCGACTGACGCCGCCAGATGTCGCCACATTGCCGTTGCTGCAACTGGAAGCCAGCTGAACCCTGTCTCCACCACTCGAGGCGATACCGAAAGCGTTCAGCGCGTTGGTATCGACGATGGTCAGACGTTGGCCGTTCTGAAAAGTAGTTACACCGGCAACTGACCAACCGCCGAGTACCAGTGTTCTCCAGGATGACGGCTGTTTGGGACCGGGAATTTCATAGACATAGCTGATTACCAATCTCTGTGGACGAACGAAGTTATCAAAGCCGTAGCTCGCGCGGGGATTGTTCTGGTCGCCGGTCAGTGCTCCGCCGGCGAAGCCCCCGGTTGTGTATCCAGGGTTTGTCTCCAAGGCGGAGGCCAGAGTGTATGACGCAAGGAACTGCAATCCATGGCTGAAGCGCTTGCTCAAACTGGCGCCAAGCGCGTTGTACCAGGACGCTCCTGCTGATTCAATGAAAGTGGAAAAAACGGGGTCGAAGCCTTCAATTGGCACTCGCAGGCCAATATTTCCGAAATCATTTGAGGTCTGTCCGCGAATGGGATTCGACGGCGATGCTGAGAGCGCTTGATTGAACGATCTTGACTGCAAGAGCTTTGTGCCCCTGCTTCCCTGATAGCCCACCTCCAGCATCCAGTTATTGGAAATGGCGGTTTGCAGATTCATGCTGTATCGCTGCACGATCGGGGCTCGAAAAGTTTGCGCGAAAGCGGTCGGCGTTAGGTCAGTAGATGGTTTGTAGGCATCGAAGACTGGGAACGGAGGAGAAGGGGGCAGCGCGCCATCGATGGGTCCGGGAAAGAGAAATTGCCGGATCACGCCCCATGGTGGCGCGGCGAGCAACTGTATAAACGGCTCTCCTGTTGTTCGTGTAAAAAAAATTCCGTAGCCGCCTCGCAGAACCAGGCGATTCGTCCCGGGAAGCTGCCAGGCAAATCCGATCCTTGGCTCCCAGCCGTTTTGCCCGTCATTGTTTATCGCGGTGTTGGTGCTCGCCCTGGTGACCCCGGGTGGTATGCTTCCGCCGGAAAAATTAGACGCAACGATAAATCCTTCCAGGCTTCCTGTGTCCGGAGGATTGGGGTTGGCCCGCGAAGGGTCAAACGTCGATGCGCGCCCAAGGTACTCTCCTAATTGTCCCTGGCGCTCGTAACGGAAGCCGAGATTCAGAGTGAGTCGCGGATGAACCTGATAATTATCCTGAACAAACAAGTTACCATCCCATACGCGCCAGGCACGGTCAAAGACGCCCGGAACGTCGATGCTAAGAAAAGGATTGCCCAATAAGAAATCCGGGAAGCTGGGAAAAATCAGGCCGCCAAAAAAATGAAAGTCTTCGAGGTTGATTTGGCTGCGGTTGATGCCGCCACCGAAATGCAGCGAATGCTTGCCGCGTACGTAGGCAACAGAGTCGCTGAAGTCATAATAATTCTGAGCAATTGCGACGCCCTGGCCGTTACCGCCAACGTTGAATCCCACTCCCAGGTCGTTGTTTCCCAGATTTGAAACTGCCCCGAAAACTTGAATGTTGGGGTACGGGTCATCAAAGGCAGGCGCGGGCACGCACACGCTACTTAGAGTGAAGGTGCCGGAGGTACTGCCCGCACAGGCGGCGGTGTTTGCAAAACTGACCTTCGGATACTCTTGCCCCAGAGTGCCGAAAAGGCGGTGAAAACCCAGGGTCGCCTGGTTCACCAGATGACCACTGAAAGAGTAGGTATGAGTCAGTGAGAAATTGCGGAAGTGGTTCGTGAAATCTTGCGGAAAGCCGGGTACCGTGACGACATCGGGCAGCAATTGGCTGTTAGGAAAGGCGCCAACCTGATCGCTGTTCATAAAGAAAAACTTACCCGAGACTTGACTCTTTTCTCCCTTATATAAGTCCAGGTTCGAGATGAATTGATCGTCTCGATAGTGACAGGGCGAGGTAAAAGTGCTTGTGCCCGAGGCGCTCTGAGGTGCCGGTACCACGAAGCTGCCGTTCCCCAGCTGCGCGTTTAGGATCGCCAACGCAGTAGGTGAAATGTCGGACGCCGACGTGATTACCCCGCCCAGGAGTCCCGGTTCGCCGCTAAACTGTTGCGCCAGGGCAGCGGCAGTTCGAGTGTCGGCGCTGTTACTCAGCGGGGGAAGAAAACCAGTGGTTAAGCAGCCGCCTGTGCTGTCTAATCCATCTCTTTCTCGCGTTCCCTGATAGGACACGAAAAACATGGCCTTATTTCTTACGACCGGCCCCCCCAGCGTGAAACCAAATTGATTCTGGTCCAGCACCCCTTTCGGCTGCTTCTGCCGATTGAGGAAATAATCGTTGGCATTCAGCGTCGTGTTTCGGAAATATTCCCAGACATCGCCATGAAACTGATTGGTCCCAGACTTCGTTACAACGTCCACATTTGCGCCTGCATTGCGGCCATAGGAAGCGTCATACTGACCGACTTGCACCTTGAATTCCTGAATCGAATCGGGATTCGGCACGGGGATGCCACCGCTGATGTTGTTCTCTCCCGCGAGATCGTTAACTTCCGCCCCATTCATTTGAAAGTTGTTGTCATTGGTTGAATTGCCGCCGATCGAATAACCGCCAGTTGATGACGATAAGCTGGAGTCACCGCGCCCGATGGCGGCGCTATTATTCACTTCGCCGGATACTCCCGGCGACAGTCCCAGAATCTGCGTATAGTTCCGCGTTACCAAAGGCAGGTTTTCTACCATGCGCTGATCCGTAATGTGGCCCAATGCACTGGAGGTCGTATCGAGCTGCATGGGCTGCGCCTCGACGAAAACGACCTCTTTAACAGAACCGATTTCCAGCTTCACGTTCAAGGCTGCCGTTTCCGTAATAGTGATTCTCACCTGCTCAACAGTCGCCGCCTTAAAACCCTCGCGTGAAGCCTCCACCTTGTAGATACCCGGCGGAAGCAGAGGCACCAGGTATCGCCCATTTCCCTGGGTTGCCGCGGTACGAACCTGTCCGGTGCTCGTATTTGTGACCGTGATGCCAACACCCGGCAGCATACTACCGCTAGGGTCGGTAACCATGCCGCCGAGTGCGCCTGTCTGCGCTGTTTGCGCGTGTGCGGCTACACCCAGAAAGAAGACAAAGGAAGTCTTGGCGAGTTTGAAAATCCAGCAGACTATACGTCTCCGCATGGCGTTCTCCTTTCGTGGGCGGTGTTCCTTCGACAGGGATCCATACTGGCGTTTTGTGCCCCAATCCTCGTCGCGGAGCAGGAGGGCACTACGTTTACACCAAGTGGCGCACACTGTCAATAAAAAACACCGTATGGTGCATTTTCTGTTGACAGGAATTGCCCGCTGGTTCTACAAGAGGGTCCAGTAGTCCTCATGAGAATTGAACAGATCATGCTCCGCGAACTCCGCATGCGTCTGAGAGCGCCATTTGAAACCAGTTTCGGAATCACCCAGGACCGGCGCATCCTGCTCGTGGAAGTGATCGCCGACGGTCTGATCGGATGGGGAGAAATCACTACTATCGAATCTCCTTCCTACAACTCCGAGACCACGGACACGGCATGGCACATTGTCTCTGACTTTATTGCGCCGGTGGTCGTGGGACAGGACGTATCGGCTGCTGGTGAATTTCCCGCCTTGATTAACGGAGTTCGTGGCCATTACATGGCCAAGGCTGGGGTTGAGAACGCGTTGTGGGACATCGAGAGCCAGCAAAAGGGACTTCCGCTCTGGAAATTGCTGGGTGGGACAAAAGAAGAAATTGCCTGTGGCGTTTCGCTTGGAATTCGCGATAGTCCTCATGCACTGCTCAACACCGTCGAAGAGGAACTCCACTGTGGATATCAGCGCATCAAGCTGAAGATCAAGCCCGGGAAAGACCTGGATTTCGTCCGCGCAGTCCGCCAAGAATTTCCAGACATTCTTCTCTCCGTGGACGCCAATTCCGCTTATCGCCTCGAAGACGCCGATCATCTGCGAGAGCTGGACAAGTTCAAGCTACTGATGATTGAACAACCGCTGGAATGGGATGATATCCATTCGCACAGTCGCCTGCAGGCTCAACTGCAAACCGCAATTTGCCTGGACGAGTGCATCAATAACGAACGGCACGCGGTCGGCGCGATCGAATCCGGAGCTTGTCGGATCATTAACATCAAGCTGGGCAGGGTCGGCGGGCACAGCAGCGCCCGCAAAGTACACGATGCTTGCCGAACAAGAAAGATACCGGTGTGGTGCGGAGGCATGCTGGAATCGGGCATTGGCCGAGCGCACAACATTGCGATGTCCACCTTGCCAGGTTTCGTCCTGCCCGGCGACGTCTCCGCCAGCAGTCGGTATTGGACGGAGGACCTCATTGAGCCCCATGTCGAAGTAACTTCTGGCGGAATTATCTCCGTCCCGAAAACCGCGGGCCTGGGCTATACCGTAAAAAGAGAGTTGATCGACCGACTTACAGTCCGATCAAGGACCTGGAAAGATCGCGTGCAGGTGAGCGCCTGAACCAAAGCAGCAAGGTGATGAAATTCGAATCGAGGTCCACAGTAATGAAGAAACTGTGCTCGTGGGTCGCTGTCCTTTCGGCATTGTTGTGGTCAGGAAGCCCTGATTTTGCGCAATCGGTCTCGACATTAGAGGCGCGCCTTCAAGCTGTGATGAGCCGGCCCGAGTTTGCGCACTCCACCTTTGGAATCGAGTTCTATTCGCTCGACAGCGGCAAAGTGCTGTTTCAGCTGAATCCCGACAAGCTGCTGGTGCCGGGTTCCACCACCAAGCTCCTAACCGAAGGCACAGTGCTGGAGTTGCTCGGGGGAGACTACCGCTTCCACACACGGGTGTACCGCACAGGTCCCATTAAGAAAGGTGGTGTGCTGGAAGGTGACATTGTGCTGCATGCGAGTGGGGACCCGAATCTTTCCGACCGCATCCAGCCCGACGGCACGCTGGCTTACGAAACCATGGACCACTCCTATGGCGGTCCCGATAGTAAGGGCCTCGGTGATCCGTTACTTGTAATTAAGCAGCTTGCGCAGCAGATCGCGGACACAGGAATCAGGCGTGTAAAAGGAAGAGTGCTCGTCGACGTAAATTTGTTCCCGGAGGGTGATCGCGAACTCGGTACCAACGTTGTTATCTCGCCGGTCGTGGTAAATGACAACGTTATTGACGTGATCGCGAGCCCCGGAGAGAAGGAGGGGGCGCCGGTAATCTTGCAGGTCTCTCCCAGAACTGCGTATGCGCAGATCCTAAATCAGGCCACAACCGGTAAAGCCGATTCCACAGCAAGCCTGAACTACACGGCAGAAAAACTTAATCCCAACGGAACGCGAAGCGTCACGTTGACCGGAACCTTCCCACTGGGCAAAGCCGCGGAGATGGTTTCGTATGCGGTACCCGAGCCGAGCCGTTTCGCAGCCGTCGTTCTCGCTGAAGCCCTGAATGCGAATGGTTTAAAAGTTGCGATTGCGCCAACCGGCAGCACGCCGGATTTCAAGGCGCTGGCTGCTCATTACAAGCCAGAGAACTTGATCGCCGAGCACGTCTCACCGCCAGTTAAAGAAGACGTGAAGATCACGTTAAAGCTAAGCCAGAATTTACATGCTTCCATGGGCCCGTTCCTTCTGGGCGCCTTGCTTGCGCATAAAGACAAAGAGATCGATCAGGCCGGCTTCGATCTGGAGCGCGAATTCCTTCAGAAGGCGAAGCTGGATCTGACTGCCGCCTCACAAAGTGATGGTGCAGGCGGCAATGCTTTCTTCACCCCGGATTTCATGGTGCGCTATCTCGCGTTCATGTCCACACGGAAGGATTTCGAGGACTTTCACCGTGCATTGCCAATCCTCGGCCGCGACGGAACGCTCTCCAAGATTCAAGTGAACTCACCGGCTGCCGGTCACGTGCAAGCGAAAACTGGGACCTATGACGTTTACGACACCCTTAACAAGAACATGCTGATCACGGGCAAGGGTCTCTCTGGATATGTCCAAACAATAAGCGGCGAGCACCTGGCGTTTACCGCTTACGTCAACATGGTTGCCGCGCCGATGGACGATCCAGACGCTATTCAGAGAATTGCGGGAGAAGCCCTGGGAGAAATCGCGGCAGCCGCATACGATGCCCCGATAAGCTCCGCCACTGCTGCTGAAACACCTGCTCCGTATGACGTAATTATCCGTTACGGCCATATCATCGACGGCTCTGGCAATCCGTGGGTCTCAGGTGACATAGCGATTCGTGGCGATCGCATTGCGGCGATTGGCAATCTCGTGAAAGCGCAGGCGAAGAAGGTCATCAATGCTTCAGGTCTGGTGGTTTCGCCAGGCTTCATCGATATGCTGGGCCAATCCGAGTATTCGCTGCTCATTGACAACCGCGCATTGAGCAAACTCTCCCAGGGAATCACGTCCGAGATCACCGGCGAAGGAGCTTCCGTTGCGCCGCAGAACCAACTCACCCTAACCCAACTGCAGCCGCAGCTGGACCAGTATCACTTGAAGGTCGACTGGTCCACCCTGGCTGAATATTTCAATCGTTTGGAGAAGGCAGGTACGCCGATCAACATAGGAACCTACGTCGGCGCCGCGCAGGTCCGCGAGGCAGTGTTGGGAGATGCGGATCGCGCCCCAGTTCCCGAAGAGCTCGAAAAAATGAAATCGCTGGTGGCGCAAGCGATGCAAGAAGGAGCGTTCGGCATCTCCACGTCTCTTATCTATCCTCCCGGGCACTACGCCAAGACTGAGGAACTGATCGAATTAGCAAAAGTAGCCGCGCAGTATGGGGGCATCTACGCCACGCACATGCGCAGTGAAGGCCGAAGCGAAGTCGCAGCAGTCGAAGAGGCCTTGCGCATCGGTAGGGAAGCCCAGTTGCCGGTAGAAATTTTTCATTTGAAGGTTGTAGGAAAGCCGCGCTGGGGGTCTATGCCCAAGATCGTGGCGATGATTCAGGCGGCGCGTGACGCTGGACAGGACGTTTCCGCTGATATGTATCCCTACCTTGCCGGCGGAACAGCCCTAGCCTCAGCTTTGCCGCCATGGGTAGCCGAAGGCGGCACGGAGAAGCTGCTCACGCGACTGAAAGATCCAGCGACGCGCACCAGGATCAAACATGAGATGGCAATCGAGCACGCCAACTGGGAAAACCTTTATCTCGGCAGCGGGGGCGCGTCCGGTGTGCTCATCTCAGGCATCGTGAATCCTGACCTCAAGAAGTATGACGGCCAGACGCTCGCGCAGATTGCAGCTTCACAAAAGAAAGCTCCTCTTGACGCACTCTTTGACTTAGTAGTAGCCGACAAGGCGCAGACCGGGGCACTCTACTTCATTGCAAATGAGAATGACCTGCGTTACGGACTTAAGCAACCATGGACGAGTATCGGCCTGGATGGCAGCGAAACGTCGCTGGACGGTCCGCTATTCGAGCCGCACTCCCATCCCCGCGATTGGGGAAGCATGCCGCGTTTCCTCGGCCATTACGTGCGCGATCAGTATCTGCTTCCGCTGGAGCAGGCGATCCGAAAGATCACTTCTCTGCCAGCGCAGCGCGAACGGCTTCGCCATCGCGGACTGTTGAAGGAAGGATATTTCGCTGATATCGCAATCTTTGATCCGGCCTCCATCCAAGACAAGGCGACGTACGAGAATTCCGTGCAGCTTTCAGCGGGAGTGAAGTACGTTTTGGTAAACGGACAACTGGAATACAAGGAAGGCCAGCTCACTGGAGTGAAGGCCGGCAAAATTTTGCGTGGTCCTGCCAGTGAGAAAAGCGAATATTTCACCCGAAACTGACGTCCGCAAATTGAGGAACGCCGATGTAACCGTGATCGACCGCGAGAGGTGCGCGGCGCTCAGGACAGACTCGAACTTCCGGAGGCAAGCCGCAAGACCTTATCTTTGGAACCGACGATGTGGTCGTACATGAGTTTGCGGGCGGCCGCCGCGTCGCGGCGCCGGATGGCCTCCAGAATCTCCGTGTGCTCACGGGCCGGGACTTCACCATAATAGCCAATATCAATGGCCGCAAACATAATCCGTTCCATCTGACAGCGGACGTCGGCCACAGCCCGCACCACCAGACGATTGCGGGTGAGTTGAGCGATGCCGATGTGGAATTCAGTATCCGCCTCGATGAAGTGCTCGTAACTAGCTCGATCGTCGGTTCGGTACTGGGGGTGAGCCAGGGCAGCTAGCTTTTCCACTAAGGACAGACTCGTCCATCGCCGTGCCGCCATCTCGGCGCTGAAACCCTCCAGTTCAGACCGATACTCGTACATTTCGTTGAGTTCGTGGATCGTGAGATGGCTAACGAAGTAACCTTTGTTGGGCACTAGACGCAGGAGGTTTTCTTGCTGGAGCCGCATCACTGCCTCGCGCACGGGTGTCCGGCTGCCCCGATATCTCTTAGCCAACACCTTTTCATTGATCGCTTCCCCAGATTGAAATACCCCATGAATAATCTCGTGCCTTAGTTGCTGATACACACGCTCACCCAAGGTGCTGCGGTTTGATCCCACGACGAGCGCAGGTTTAGATTCGCGGGTTGGTGTTATTTTCCGCCGGACCGAGCGCGAAGGTTCCGATCGCATAGCCTTTGCCAAAGAAGAAACAACGCCTTTCGGATATGGGCCATCTCGGCTGGTAGCCTACCCATCCGAAGCAAAACACGCAACCGGCAGGAGGTTTCCTCGCTAGGCGGTATACCAGATAAATACTAATATGAATACACTTGACATGCACCGGAATCTTGCGATAGCGTTCTGCTCCGTCTTCCGGTTTGAGGGGGTCCCGGTTGAGGGGGTAACAGGGGCGGCAATCGCGGATTGCCGCCCACCCGGGAAACCCGCCGATGCCGGATGGAGGCCCGCCATGTGGTCCCCCGTTTCGCGCCAGATTTTTCTAGCTGTCTTCATACTGATGGGTTGTGGCTGTGCACTCGCGCAACTCTTTCCAGGCCGCATCACAGGGACAATTCGCGACATCCAGGGCGCGGTGATTGTGGGTGCCACGGTCACACTCACGGCCCCGGAGATCGGCCTGCAGCGCAGCACCGTCAGCGACCCGGAGGGCTATTTCAACTTCCCCGAGCTGCCGTTGAGCACTTTTGAGTTGAAGGTGGCAAAAGACGGCTTCCAGACCTCGATTCGCCGGGGCATCGTTACCTATGCTGGGCAAGTGAACGACGTTGCGGTGGTGTTGCCCGTGGGGACTGCAGCATCCGAAGTGAAGGTTACTGAGGACCTGCCGCTCTTGCAGACCGAGACCAACACCGTAGGCGGTCAATTGACCACCGATCAAATCACCCAGTTGCCGGTGAGCAATGAAGATTACACGCGGCTCGCGCTGGTGATGCCGGGCGTCACTCAGAACACCAACTTCGCCTTCTCCAACTTCACGGTGAATGGCGGACGCTCGCGCTCGAGCAGCTTCAATGTCGACGGCGCCGCCAACACCGATCCTTACATTCAGTTACCCTCCATGAACCAGGGCGGCAATTCGGCCACGGCAGCGACCCGGCTGCCTCCCGATGCCATTCAAGAGGTACAACTGGTGAGCCATGCATCCGCTGAATATGGGCAGAGTTCCGGCGGCGTTATGAATGCCCTGATGAAGAGCGGAACAAACTCGCTGCATGGGACCATCTATGAGCAGCACCGCGATGCCAGCCTGGACGCGCACAATTTTTTCGAAAATCTCGCAGGAAATCCGAAAGCCCCCTTTGTGTGGAACAATTTTGGGGCCAGCGGCGGCGGGCCACTGTGGCGTGATCACACCTTCATCTTTGGCGCTTATGATGGCAGCCGGTTGAGCATAGGAACAACCTTCAGTTCGCGTGCGCCGACCCAGGCCCAAATTGACGAGGCGACCAGCCTGGTTGGGACCCCAAACCAACTCGGACTGAACATCTTGCAGCTCTATCAGCCCCTTGAGGGCGCTTTCGTAGTGGCGAACCGCGGCAAGCAAACCCCCAACAATGGTGTATTGAAGGTCGATCATCGTTTTTCTAGTGCCGATTCGCTCAGCGCACGCTATCTGATCGGCGACGGGCTGGACGAATTTCCCGTGGGCGGTCCCGGTCCGGGCGGCGGTTCACAACTGGAGAAATACTTCGGAGTTACACCGACGCGCGTGCACAATTTTGCGATCAGCGAGGTCCACATTTTCTCGCCGAATCTGCTCAACACAATCCGCCTCGGGTACAACCGTTTTCACCAGGCATTTACTAATAAGGATGTGAATTTCGATCCTGCCTCCATCGGTTTGATTACAGGATCACAAGATGGAGGGCTTCCGGAAATCGACGTTGGTTCCGGGAATGGTCGCTTTGTAAATCTGGGTACCACACCAGGCTTCCCATCGGAGCGCCATGACACGACTTACCAAATCGTGGACGACATTTCGAGCACGCATAGGGCGCACAGCCTGAAGCTTGGCCTGAATTACTTTCACAACCACTGCTTCGGGTTCAACGACAACAACTTTCGTGGAATCCTAACCTTTGATGGTTCACGCGGAGGCAACATCCTGACCACCGACGGCGGAGTTGCAGGGTTGGTGGATCTGCTCTCTGGTGAGCCCGCATTGGGCCCGGGCAGCAGCATAAATAAAGGAGCCACCCGTTACGATCTCTCCCAAAACATCTTCAGCGCATACGTGACCGATACCTACCGGGTGAGGAGCAACTTCACGCTGATTGCTGGTTTGCGTTATGACTTGATCGGTGTTCCTTCAGAAGACAACGACCGGTTCTCGAACTTCCTCCCCAGTCGCGGCTTGGTTCCCGTTAACCAGTTGCCTGACGGGAGGATCTACGACTTGGTGAAAACCAATTTCGCCCCGCGCATTGCATTTTCCTGGTCGCCGTTTCCATCCCACAGCCGGCAAACCGTGATTCGTGGCGGATACGGTATTTTCTATGATGTAACTCCTCTCGACCTGTTGGTAGGTGAGGGGTTAAACCTCGCCAATACGAATCCGGGGTTGGCGACTAACCCCATCGGCAACACCGGGGTGTTTGGCGTTAACGCACTCAGCCCCATCGACGAGGGTGTTCCCGTCTTTCCCGCTGGTACGCCGCAACCTCCCTTCAATCTGATCGCAGTAGATCCACACCTGAAGCCCCAAGACGCGCAGAACTACAACCTCAACGTTGAACAGGAACTGGCGGGAGGTTTCGTCCTGCAAGTGGGATATGTGGGCGGTCACGGATCACGGCAATTTCATCTGCTGGATGTCAATCAGCCAACACCGGGGGACCCAAATGACGACGCAGACACAGTGAACGCGCGCCGTCCTTTCCACTCCACGTTTCCCGACTTCCAGAAGATCGACGTGATCAGGTCTCTAGGGTGGTCTCACTACAATTCGCTGCAAGCCACGCTCCGTTCGCGAAACTTTCACGGCCTGACGTCGCAGATTTCCTTTACCTGGGCCCACAATATGGACACTGGATCGGAGACTCTGGATTTCTTCGGGACCAGCGGATACGTGCCCCAAGATTCCACGAACCTCGCAGCGGAATACAGTGAATCGGAATTTGACCAACGCCGTGCCCTGATTCTTGCCTTGGTCTATGAACTCCCGAAGCTAACCGAAAGGCCGGGCTGGAAGCACCTGGTCAATGGCTGGCAGATTTCGACGCTGACCCAGTTGCGAGATGGTTTTGCTGCACCGGTTCTAACTTTCAGCAATGAGAGCGGCACCAACAGCCTGCACGATCGGCCAGACTGTGTCGGTCCGATTGTCACCCAGTTGAGTGATTTCAACGCGCCTTATGTCGTAAGCGGGCTGGCATCCCCCGCCCCGGGAACCTTTGGCAATTGCCGGCGCAATCCCATTGTCGCGCCGGGCCTGACAACTGCAGATATCTCGCTCGGTAAGAACTTCCCGCTTCGAGAGGGTGCGCGGCTGGAGTTCCGCGCAGATTTCTTTAATGCCTTCAACCATCCCAATTTTGGGGAGCCCGGCCCGTTTTTAGGAGGCACCATCACCGGAACTGCGGATGATTCCAGCTTCGACTCTCACTTCGGAGCAGGCGGCCCGCGCAATATTCAGCTTGGCCTGCGCCTGCGGTGGTGAAAAGAGAGTCGATGAGAGTCAACTCTAGGCGAGATTGTCAGCAACGAAGCTGGCGGCGAGGTGGTTTCGGCTTGGCGTTCGCCATCCTGCTGGCCAGTCAGACGGCGCGCAGCGCGACTCCGCCCCACCCGATTCGACTTAGTGTTGACGCTACCGAAGCCTCACGAAAAATTTTTCATGTCCACATGTTGATACCGAACCCGCCGCCGGATCTCACCCTCTATTTCGCGAAGTGGATTCCGGGAGAGCACAGCCCCAGCGGGCAAATAACAAACCTCGTGGGTCTGAAGATCACCACCAACGGTCAACCGGTTGCGTGGCAACGCGATCCCGTGGACATGTTTGCTTTTCACTGCGCCGTTCCCAAGGGTGCCAGCGCAATTGAGGCGAGCTTTGACTACCTATCGCCGACCGAGGCATTTGATTTTCAGGGAGGTGTTTCGGCGACCGCGACCTCCGCGATCGTGAACTGGAACCAGATGCTGCTCTATCCCAAAGGCTGGTCTTCCGATGAATTGACGTTTGCCACCGAGTTGCGACTGCCCGACGGATGGAAGTACGGGACTGCATTACCTGTGGACCACACCAATGGGAACACCATCGCATTTGTGCCGGTATCGTTGACGACATTGGTCGATTCGCCGGTCAATCTCGGCCCTCACTATCGCCGCATCGAGCTCTCTCCCGGAAGCACGCCGGCGCACTACATGGATGTGATTGCGGACAGTGATGCCGCACTGCAATGGGATCAGGACACGATTGACTCATACAAGCGTTTGCTGTTGGAGACCAATGAGTTGTTTGGCGGAACGCATCACTACCGCAGTTACCATTTTCTGGTAACGCTCAGTGATCCCATTGCCAAAATTGCGCAGGAGCACCACGAATCGAGCGACGATCGCTTTCGCGAGCGCAGCTTTCTGGACGCAGACAGTCTCAAAGTCCAGGCGGATGTGCTGCCTCACGAATTTGTCCATTCATGGAACGGGAAGTACCGCCGCCCCACCGGCCTGACCACGCCGAATTTTCAGGAGCCAATGATCGGTGAGCTCTTGTGGGTGTATGAAGGCTTGACGCAATATCTGGGCGAAGTCCTGGCGGCGCGCAGCGGCGCATGGAGCGCGGACGACTATCGGGAAAATTTGGCGCTTACCGCCGCCATGTTGGATCATCGCGGCGGGCGCAGCTGGCGGCCTCTGGAGGATACAGCTGTTGCCGCCCAACTGCTTTACTTCGCGCCTGAGTCATGGGCCGGCTTGCGGCGCGGGACAGATTTCTATCCCGAAGGAACATTGGTGTGGCTGGCGGTGGATACTCTCATCCGGCAGCAGTCGGAAGGGCGGCGCTCACTCGACGACTTCTGCCGTCAATTTCACGGCGGATCGAGCGGCCGCGCTGAGGTTCGGCCCTATACGTTCGATGACCTCACGGCCTCTCTTAACCAGGTGGCGCCCTACGATTGGAAGGGTTTTTTTCACCGGCTCGTGAGCTCCATCACGGTTCATGCGCCCATGGAGGGGATCGAAACCGGCGGGTGGAAGCTGGCCTACAGCGACAGGATGCCCGGCCTGCAGACTTCCCGGGAACATGTCTCACAGACCGTGGATCTGAGTTATTCGCTGGGCCTGCTGGTGAAGAACACGTCTGAAGCGGATCACGGAAAAATCCTCGATGTGCTAGTGGGCTCTCCCGCGGAGAAAGCCGGCGTCGGGCCAGGCATGCGGCTGGTAGCGGTGCAGGGACGCAAGTGGTCCCCGGAAAATCTTCGGGAGGCGGTCCAGGCAGCCACACAATTGCAGTCTCCGATCGAGCTCCTGGTGCAGAACGGGGATTTCTACAAGACTGTTGCAGTTGACTATCACCAGGGTGAACGCTACCCGCACCTGGAGCGCGATCCCGCACATGCGGACCTGTTGAGCCAGATCATTCGTTCCAGGTCAGCCGCTCCACGGCGAGCAAAGCCTTGAATTGAGGAGTACGTCGGAAAGTGAACAACAGCACGATAGCGGCAATTCGCGGCCAGTTCCCGGTCTTCCAAAAGAAGATCTATCTCAACAGTTGTTCCCAGGGAGCGCTCTCCGGGCGCGTGGAAGCCGGATTTCAGGAATATCTGCGGGTTTGGCACGAGCAGGGATCGCCGTGGGATATCTGGGTCGAGCACTACGAGACCGCTCGGACTGTCTTCGCCCGCTTTATCGGAGCCGATCCCGAAGAAGTGGCTCTGGTGGCCAGCGCTTCAGCAGGGGTCAATGCGATTGCCAGCTCTTTATGTTTTTCTGATCGCCCCAGAGTGGTGCTGGGAGAGTTTGAGTTTCCTACCATGGGGCACATTTGGCTTGCCCACCGTAAGCGTGGCGCCGAGGTGCATTTCGTGGAAGCCGTGAACGACCATCTGTCGGTAAAGGGGTATGAGGCGCTGATTGACGCAAAAACCATGATCGTCCCGCTTACCCACATGTGCTTCATGAACGGGTTCCGTATGCCGGTGGCGGAGATCGCGAAGATCGCCCACGATCGCGGTGCGATGGTGCTACTGGATGATTATCAGGACTGCGGAACCCGCCCGGTGAACGTCAAAGCCATGGACTTGGATTTCTACGTAAGTGGGACTCTGAAGTATCTGCTGGGGCCGCCGGGTCTGGCGTTCATGTATGTAAAGAAATCATTGATTTCTTCGCTCGTCCCGTCGGTCACCGGCTGGTTTGGGCAGGCGAATCCCTTCGCCTTCAATGTCAAATTGTTTGATCCTGCCCAGGCCGGCCGCCGTTTCGAATCGGGGACACCTCCTATTCCCAGCATTTATGGGGCGTGCGAGGGAGTGCGTCTGCTGCAGGAGATCGGGATGCCCAGAGTGGCGGATCAGGTGAAGACATTGACCAAAGCGTTGCTCGATGGCGCGCGCGAATTGAGCATTCGCGCCAAGACGCCTCCGGACAGTGTGGGCCCGCTTGTGGTGCTGCAATGCAATGACGCCGATGCGCTCGTGCAGAAGTTCGCCGCTGAGGGTGTCGTACTTTCCAGCCGCCATGATGGCCTGCGCATTTCGTTTCATATTTACAACACGCTGGATGATGTTCAGTTCGTGCTGCAATTGCTGGCGAAGAACCTCGACTTGCTGGTGACGGAGCAAACAACGGCGCAGCGCTAGGAGAAAGAAACTACGATGACAAGTTGCAGCGCCAAATTCGCGAGGTCTAGACGACCGCGACAGCTCAGCCTAGCGGGCGCTCTCCTGGTGGCCGCAATACTGCTAAGCGTGGCGAGACCGTTTCTCCACGCGCAAGCGACTCCCCAAACCACGGTGATTCGCGCGGGAAAGCTGTTCGATCCGCAGTCAGGACAGTTGCAGGATCGGCCAGTGATTGTCATTAGCGGAAACCGGATTGAATCTGTGCGAAGCGGCAATACGCCGGTTCCTGCCGGTGCGCGCGTAATTGATTTGGGAGATGCGACCGTCCTGCCCGGGTTTATTGATGTCCATACGCACCTGACTTCGAATGCGGGTGGCGCTGGGTATGAGGGCCTGGGCATCTCGACGCCACGGGCGGCGCTGACCGGCGCGAAAAATGCCCGTCTAACTCTGCTGGCGGGATTTACCGCGGTACGAAATGTTGGGGCTGAAGGCTACGCGGACGTCGCCCTGCGCGACGCGATCGAGGCGGGGGATGTGATCGGTCCGCGCATGCAGGTCTCTGGCCCGCCCCTGGGTATCACTGGCGGGCACTGCGACAGTAATCTGCTGGCTCCAGAGTTCCACTTCAACGCGGAGGGTGCCGCCGACGGCGTTGAAGCCGTCATGCACAAGGTGCGGGAAGTGGTGAAGTATGGCGCCGATGTCATCAAGTTCTGTGCCTCAGGGGGAGTTTTCTCCAAAGGAGATAATCCACTGCTGGAACAGTACAGTCCTGCCGAGATGCAGGCCCTGGTCACGGAGGCACACCGCCTGGGCCGCAAAGTGGCCACACACGCTCATTCTGCATTGGCGATCAAGGATGCGGTGCGCGCAGCCGTGGATTCGGTGGAGCACGGCATCTTCCTCGACGACGAGGGCATTCAACTCATGAAGGAGCACAAGACTTTTCTGGTGCCGACGTCATATCCCTTGTTTTGGTTAGAGGAGCACGCGCCGCAGATGCACTTTCCACAATGGGTGTTGGAGAAGGCAGCCATTATCATTCCTGCGGCCAAGCAGAACATGACGAGAGCCTTCCGCAGCGGCGTGCGCGTCGCGTTGGGCACCGACGCCGGAGTCTATCCGCACGGTGAGAACGGTGGCGAGTTCTGGTCCATGGTGACCCTGGGGATGGCGCCTATTCAGGCGCTCCAGGCGGGGACGATCAACGCGGCGGAGCTTATGGGCTGGTCCGATCGCGTGGGTTCGATCCGCAAAGACAAGTTCGCCGATCTTGTCGCAGTCAATGGAAATCCACTGGCGGATGTGAGCTTGCTGAAGCACGTGCAGTTTGTGATGAAAGACGGAGTTGTGTACAAGGACGAGATTTCGAGCTCTGCGGCAAAGGCAGAGCAATAGGAAAACTTGGTACGAGAAAACACGCGAGTGCTAGGGGTGCTGCATGACAGGTAGAAAACTTTCTCTGCTTGTGTTGAGTGCTTTGTTGGCGATCGCTCTGGCCGTTGTTTCCTGGGGGCAGACGACTCAAGGTGGAATCGTAGGCGCCATCCGGGACGAAAAGGGCGCCGATATCGCCGGCGCGAAGATCGTTGTTACCAGCGCCGCTACGGGTCTGAAAAGGGAGTTCACGACCGCCGGTAACGGAAGCTTTCGAGTGTTGGCCCTGCCCACCGGAACCTATGAAGTGAGGGCCGAAGCTCAAGGGTTCGCCACGATGGTGGAGAAGGGCATTGAGGTCGGCATTGATCAGGTGCGCACGCTCGATATCGTGCTGCGAGTCGGCGGAACAGCGGAAACCGTCACGGTCGAGGGCAACGCGGTTCTCACTCAGACGGAGAGTTCCAAGCTGGGCGAAATTATTGACAACCGCAAGGTCGAAGATTTGCCTTTGAATGGGCGCGACTTCGCACAACTGGCGCGCTTGAACCCAGGGGTGGCGGTATCGGGCGGTGGCGGTGGCCAGCAGGGTGGCGAGGGCAACGTGTCTGGTTTTTCGTCCAATGGCCAACGTTCCACTTCCAACAATTTCCTCGTGGATGGTGTGGATAACAACAATTACTTTGTCGGCGAGGCGGCGCAATTGCCCTCAATTGACTCGATTCAAGAATTCGAAGTCCAGACGAACACGTTTTCTGCGGAATATGGGCGCAATAGCGGCTCCGTGGTTAATCTCGTGACCAAGTCTGGCAGCAATGCGCTGCACGGATCCGCCTACGAATTCTTTCGCAACGATGCGCTTGACGCGCGCAACTTTTTCAGTGTTGCCGACTCTCCATTGCGCCTGAACCAGTTTGGCGGAACGCTGGGCGGTCCGGTCGTGAGAAACAAAACTTTCTTTTTTCTGAACTATGAAGGTTTTCGGAGACGAGCCGGCATCACGCGTATTACTAATGTTCCGACACTCGCCGAGCGCGCGGGTAACATTGACGGACAAACAATAACCGTAAATCCAGTAAGCGCGCAGATCTTCGATCAGTTATTTCCGAAACCCAACCTCGGCGATCACCAGGTCATCTCTTCGCCGCAACAGACTGACGGTACGGATCAGTTTCTGGTCAAGATTGACCACCGGCTGCGCGAATCCGATAATTTTTCAGCCCGATACAGCCGAGCCCGAGCTGACCTCTTCTTTCCTTTTACTCCCGGACAAAGCGGAACGAATGTGCCCGGCTACGGACTAAACAACAACGGAACCAACCATCTTGTGGCGCTTGCTTACACCCGTGTATTCACACCCAAAACGCTCAATGAAGCCCGTTTCGGCTTTACTCGCGCGAATATCCAACTGACGACTGAGGCGGGGCCGAAGGCCGCTGACTTCGGCTTTAACACCGGTTGGGGACCCGATGCGCCCCTGAGCCTGGGCAACATCCCACAGATTACTTTTTCAGGCGGATTTGTAACCGGCAGCACGGCCATCACTAACCTGGGGGGCGCTATAGACCAGCCCAGCCGCACCGCCGTCAATACCTTCCAATGGGTGGACAACATTACGCACACTACCGCCCGGCATACCTTCAAGCTGGGCGGGGACGTCCGCTATACCCAACTCAACCGCATTTACGACCTTTCCTTCAGCGGTCAGATCTCCTTCAGTGGCTTGAACAATCCTTTGGGTATTCCGGATCCGTTGCTCGACTTTGCTTTTGGTATTCCCGACGGCGCATTGCAGTTCGTGGGTGACTCACACCGCAACTTCCGCAACACCAGCTACGGCTTGTTCGCCCAGGATGCTTTCAAGCTCCGAAAGAACCTGACGCTCAATTATGGATTGCGCTATGAACTCAACACTGTGCTACATGAAGCTCACGATAGGCTGAGCACTTTCCGCCCACAAAACTTCCGACAATATCTAAATCCGGTTCCCGGCATCCAAAGCGATCTCGGTGCGTTGCGAGCTTCGGGTATCGTTACGCAGTCGGAGGTGGATGGCATCTATGATCCCGACCACAACAACTTTGCCCCTCGCATCGGACTGGCCTGGGACATCTTCAGCAATGGCAGCGCCGTTCTGCGGGCGGGATACGGAGTGTTCTACGAGACCATCATCGGAAATATTCCCGGCAACGTGATGCTGAATCCGCCGTTCCTGCCGGACTACTTCACTCCAGCTCCTTTCACACAATGGCCCAATGCTTTTGCTGTTACGGGGTTCCCCGTCATCACCGTAACCCAGCAACATCTGATGACTCCTTATGCGCAACACTACAACTTCATGCTGCAGCGCCAGCTTCCGGCGAAGACCCTGCTCGAACTGGCTTATGTCGGAACTTCGGGCACGAAGCTACCACGGTTCCGCCAGATGAATCAGGCCTTCATCACGCAGCCGGAAATTGACGCCCTGTCCCCTGACGTGCGCACCCGCATGCACATCATGGGAATTCCGGATTTTGTCATTGACAATTTCATTTTGCCGAATGGCATCGGAGCGATTCCCAGCGTGGCCAGAGTTCCGTTTTTCGGGTACCCCCAGATTTTCCAGGCAGAAGACACGATCAGCTCACACTACAGCAGCCTGCAGGCCAAGCTGGACAAGCGGTTCTCCCACGGACTCTCTTCTCTGCTGGCTTATACCTGGTCGCATTCCATTGATGGCGCTTCTGTTTTCTTCGGCTCGGGCGCTAACGGCACCACGATCTTTCCTCAAAACAATTACGACTTGGCCGCGGAGCGAGGCAACTCCGATTTCGACATCCGGCACCGCCTGAGTTGGAGCTTCCTTTACGAGATCCCCAACCTGCGGAGATTGCCCAAGGTTCTGGGCGAGGGCTGGCAGTTAGGCGGGATTCTGAGCTTGCAGACAGGCCAACCGTTCTCTGTTCTTACCGGCCAGGGGCTGAGTGGTACTGGCTTAGGGAATGATCGACCCGACCTGATCGGCGATCCCAACGCAGGATCTCACACGGCCGCAAAATGGTTCAATACGGATGCCTTCGTGTTGAACCAATCGCTCACCTTCGGAAACGCCGGCCGCAACATCGTGACGGGCCCCGGCTTCCACAATTTCGATTTCTCGGTGCTCAAGAACACCCACATCGGGGAGCACGTAAACGCGCAGTTCCGCGCCGAGTTTTTCAACATCACCAATCACCCGAATTTTGCCCTGCCCAGCAACATTTTGGCGGCGCCGAATTTCGGAGAGCTATTCCAAACACCTGACGCTGCCCAGAACAATGTCGGCCTGGGCTCGGGAGGGCCGCGCCTGATTCAGTTTGCCTTGAAGCTGAGTTTCTAGTAGCGCCGACATCTTGACGGCTCTGACGCCCTGGAGAGGACGTTGCATGCTCGAAGCTGTCCACAAGAAATCTGTCTGGATGCTGTTGATCCTCCTCGCCTGTGGCCAGCTGTGGGCAGCGCCCCAGGTCAAACCAATTGGTCCGGGCCTCTACGCCTACATTTCAGACAACGATTCCAGTGCCAATTCCACCTTCCTGGTCGGCAGCAAGGGCATTCTGGTAGTCGACACCGGTTTCGATGCCAAGGAAGGCGGAAAACTCCTGAGGGCAATTCGTAATGTTTCGCCTTTGCCGGTGCTCTTCGTGGTCAACACGCATTATCACCGCGACCACCAGGGAGGAAACACCGTGGTGGGTCCCTTGGCCGTCGTGATCAGCACTCATTGGACTCGTGAGCGAACCCTCTCAGTGATGCAATCGTCGCCCGACTCTTTCCGTCCGGCGGACGTGACCTTTCAGGATAGGTTGACCATCCATCTCGATCCTTACTCCGCCGAGATTTATTTCCCCGGCAAGGCCCATACTTCCGGAGATGCTCTGGTTTACTTCCCCCAGCAGCGTGCTATCGCCATGGGAGATCTGTTTCTCAACCGCTGTTCCCCTGCGATGGATGTGGGCAGCGCGGAGAACTGGATTCGCGCTTTGGATCAAGTCCTGGCCAAGCCGCTGGAAGCGGTTGTCCCGGGCCACTTTGAGTTGTCTACCAAGGTTGACCTGCAACGTTTCCGCGACTACCTCAGCGATCTTTTCCAGCAGGTAAAAGCGCTCCATGACAAAGGAGCCAAGCTCGAGCAGGTGCGGCGCGAGATTCACATGGAGAAATACAGTGACTTCCGCCAGTACCCCCAGTACCATGCGACGTTTTCAGACAATGCCGAGACCATCTACCAGCAGCTTGAAGAGCACTGAGCAAACGCATGCCTGACTTTCCCATTGACTGGGTGCGCGATTCCTTCCCCGCATTGCACACCGGCGACAATTTCGTTTTCTTCGATAATGGCGCAGGAGCGCAAGTCCCGCGGACTGTGTTGGACGCGGTACAGCACCATCTCCTGACCCGCAATGTGCAGCGGGGTGGGCGCTATGGGAGGAGCCAGGAGGTGGACGCCACCATCCAGCGTGCGCGGGAGAGTGTTGCCATCTTCCTGAATGCGCGTGAGCCGAGCGAGATCGCTTTCGGCATGAATGCGACTTCATTCATCCGGATTGTCAGCTTAGCGCTGGCTGACACCCTGCGGGACCGCAAGGGAATTGTCGTGTGCGAAATGGACCACGAAGCCAACGTAGCCACATGGCTCGCGCTTCAGCGCCACGGTGTCCAGATTCGCTGGTGGCGCATGCGGCGCGACGGCTCCCTGGACTTGGCCGACCTGCAACCGCTCCTTAGCTCCAAGACCCGGCTGGTGGCGTGTACCATGGCGTCCAATGCTCTGGGCTCGATCGTAGACGTGAAGGCAGTGGCGTGCCTCGCGCATGCAGCCGGCGCCGAAGTTTTTCTCGATGCAGTGCACTACGCTCCTCACGGTTCCATTGACGTGCAGGAATTAGACTGCGATTATCTGGTTTGCTCCGGCTACAAAATCTTCGCTCCTCACATGGGTTTTCTCTGGGGTAAACGCCCTGCGCTGGAAGCCTTGCCCACCTTTCGCGAAGACTTCATCCCGGATCAGATACCAACAAAGATCGAAGTTGGAACATTTGTCTACGAAAATGTCGCCGGAATGGATGCGGCAATCACTTATCTGGAGGACCTGGGGAACCGAGTCTCACCAAATGGCAACGCCGACTCGCGTCGCGCCCGCCTGTTGTCCGCCATGGATGCGATTCGCAATTACGAAGCACTGCTATCCACGGAGCTGCTGAGAGCCTTATCGAAACTGAAGGGAATTACCTTGTACGGCATCCAGGAGCCGCGGTTCGCCTCGCGGCGTGTGCCAACAGTGTGCTTCAACCTCGAAGGTGTGGCGCCATCTGCGGTGGCCTCCAGTCTCGCCAGCAAGGGCATTGGTGTCAGGGACGGAAACATGTATTCTCCGCGCTTGCTGGAGCGGCTGGGTATTCCCCCGGAAAGCGGCGTCGTGCGGGCCTCTCTGGTTCACTACAACACTTTGGATGAGATTGATCGCTTCGTCCAGGAACTGCGCAAAATTGCCCATGAGTGACCACCAGCCCGAAGGACTGCAACGCCGATTAAGTCAGAGACAGCTGACCATGATCGCCATCGGAGGAGCGATTGGCGTCGGTCTGTTCCTCGGGAGCAGCATCACCATTGAACTGGCAGGACCAGGCGTGATTCTGACCTACCTGCTGGGCGCACTAGTCGCCATGGTCATGGCTTTCTCTCTAGCGGAAATGGCGGTCGTCCACCCGGAGGCTGGCGCGTTCGGAGTCTACGCGGAAAAGTATCTTAGCCGCTGGGCTGGTTTTGCAGTCAGGGCGACTTACGGTTTGGTGCAGATCATCGCCATCGGGGCCGAGGTCACCGCGGTTGGCATCTATTTTGCCTTCTGGTTCCACAACGTGCCCGGGTGGGTGTGGGTGGGGCTGGTTTCCGTTGGCCTGGTGGTTGTGAATGCGCTGCAGGTCGCCAACTTCGGTGAATTTGAATACTGGTTTGCCATGATCAAGGTGCTGGCTATCGTAATTTTCATTGCGGTAGGCATTGCGTTGATTACAGGCCTGGGTCCCTGGCCTGCAATCGGCCTGGCGAATCTGACTCAGCACGGAGGGTTCCTGCCTCACGGCTGGCGAGGTGTGTGGTTGGCCCTCACGCTTGCGATTACCAGCTATATGGGTATAGAAGTCATCGCCGTGACTGCAGGAGAAGCGCAGCGGCCGGAAGAAAGCATTCCTCGCGCGATGCGCACTATCGTTTTCCGGCTCATCATCTTCTATGTTCTGGCCATCACTGTCATGCTGGCCATGACGCCGTGGAACCGCACCGGCGGCGGCCTTAGCGGCAGCCCCTTTGTACGCGCCTTTGAAACCGTTGGAATTCCCTTTGCTGCGGGAATCATGAATCTGGTCGTGATAACCGCCGCCCTCTCCAGCGCAAACACAAATCTTTACCTAACAACGCGGATGTTGTTTTCGCTGTCTCGCGGCCGGCAGGCGCCAGCTTGGTTGGGGCGCCTCAGCCGCAACGGCGTCCCGCACCGGGCGCTTGCGTTTTCCACTGGAGGCATGATCGCAGCCATCCTGCTGGCGATCCTTGCGCCTAAGAACGCATTCCTGCTGCTCTATGGCACGGCGGTCGCGGGAATGTTCTTTGTCTGGATCGTAATCTTGCTGACTCACCTGCGCTTCCGCCAGGCAATTGGTCCCCAGGCCGTGGCAAAGCTGCCTTTGAAGCTCCCGGCTCATCCACTGCCGACGATAGCCGGAATCGTGATCCTGTTCGCGATCGCCGGCAGTACGTTTTGGGTGGAGGGCCTGCGTTATATGATTCCCGCCTTCATTCCCCTACTGCTCATCATGTCCGTGGTCTATTGGAGGAACCGCACCCAGATGGCCGCAGAGGCGGTTAGTTAGTGGGAACTGAGAATCGACATGAGCACGGCGATTGATGATCTCTACTCTTCGCTGAAAGCTCGGTTCCACGGGGAACTGATTCGCCCTGGCGACCACAGTTACGAAGCTGCTCGAGGCATCTGGAACCGCATGGTGGCTCGCACCCCGGCGCTTATCGCCCGTTGTGCCGATATCCCCGATGTTCAGCTTGCCGTTCGGAGCGCAGCCAATAACAAAGTCCTTACTGCCGTGCGCTGCGGCGGACACAGCCTCGCCGGCTACAGCACTTGCGATGGCGGCCTCGTGATCGACTTGTCGAGAATGCGAGAAGTCATTGTGGATCCCGCATCCCGTCGCGCCCGCTTTGCGGGAGGTTGCCTCCTCAGCACAGTGGACACCGCCACTCAAAAACACGGCCTTGTATTTCCGGCTGGCGTCGTTTCCCACACCGGGGCCGCTGGCTTGATTCTGGGGGGAGGATTCGGCTGGCTCACTCGCCGTTTCGGACTGTCCTGTGACAATGTTCAGGGCTTCACCGTGGTCACGCCCGATGGCTCACTCGTCCGAGCCAATTCGAAAGACAATCCCGAGCTTTACTGGGCACTGCGCGGCGGCGGTGGCAACTTCGGCGTGGTCGTTGAGTTCGAAGCCGGGCTTCATCCCCTAAGCTCCGTAGTCCTCGGAGAGGCAATGTGTGCGGTAAACGACATCGCTCCCGTGCTGCGGCACTGGAGAGACTTCATGC
Source organism: Acidobacteriota bacterium (assembly GCA_003224905.1). Taxonomy (GTDB): domain Bacteria; phylum Acidobacteriota; class Terriglobia; order Terriglobales; family Acidobacteriaceae; genus QIAA01. The sequence continues at coordinate 35,247 of QIAA01000043.1, read as the reverse complement.
CAGGCGCACCAGAGGATCTGAAATGGAATGTTTCGCTGCGCCTCGCACCGCAGATGGAGAGTGTTCCTGCGCAGCTAAGGGGACGCCCCGTTCTGAGCCAATCGGTGCTTTGGACTGGCGATCCTGACGAGGGTCACCGCTACCTTGGTCAGGCATTGTCCGTCGGGAATCTCGTGGGTTCCGGCAGAAGGGTGATGTCTTACTTGGATCTGCAGACGATGGCCGACCATGAATTCCCCTCCGGCCGCCGCTATTACACGAAGTCCGGCTATTTCAAATCCCTCGACGACTCTAGCATCGACGACATGATTAATGCCCTTGCTGCGCTCCCCTCGCCACTGACTCAGATTGAACTTGCGTATCTCGGCGGCGCCGCGAGCCGAGTCGCCGCAAGCGAGACCGCGTTCGGCGACCGGAGCTCACCATTTGTAGTAAACCTGCTGGGGAACTGGGCCGATCTTTCCGAAGATCTTGCGAACATCTCCTGGGTACGAAATCTGTTTCGAGAACTGCGCCCCGCCATGACTCCCGGTGTTTACGTCAACTTTATGAGCGCGGACGAAAGCGATCGCGTTCCCGAGGCCTATCGTGAACACTGGGAGCGCCTGGCGGCCATAAAGTCGCATTACGACCCAAATAATTTCTTCCGTCTTAACCACAACATTCACCCACGGAAACAGCCCGTGATGACGTGAGCAAGCCGCACCAGTCTTCTTGGGCCGCTGGGGAGGCTTCTTGCCGGACAGCGTGAATTCGGAAAACAGATGCCTTTTGTTGGTTGATAGTCCCTCCCCTCGGAGAATTCGCGTGACAGATGGTGACAATATTACCGAAAAGAAGGGGCATGGCCCGGGAGTGGCATTCGCCGACTACGACGGCGACGGGTTCACAGACATCTACGTCGCCAATGACGGCATGCAGCAGCATCTGCTCCACATAACCATGACGGCACTTTCAGCGAAGTAGGATTGGAGGCAGGCGCTGGATTGTTTATGGATGGCGGGCCGTTATCTTTCTTTAAGACTACGATAATGATGGAAAGCCGGACGTGATCGTCACCCTTTTTGCGTCGCCAAACCTATGGGGTGTTTCACAATGATGGTGACGGTTCCTTCAGTGATCACGGCCATCAGACGGGCCTGAGGATCCTGCCCGGCGTGACCTCCATTCTTGAAACGGATCTTACCGCGCGCAAATCCGCCGCTATCTCCGCGTTGGTTTCGAGCATGTTTCCACTCCGCCTTCACCGGTTCCATCCACCGGCCTGTGTTTCCCCACGCCGCCGGGGAAGGTCCCTGGAGAAAAAGACTGCGACTCTCCTATTGTTGTTGCTGTGGTGAAAAAGACAGCATGACCAACGCCGCGCCAACAATCACGCCTGCCAATCGTCCGGCCATGATGGGTAAATGCGCGACATGCGGGAGCACGCTCATTCATCGCGGCGGCCAACTTCTTGGTCACACGGGAATACGTGCACCGTTTCCGACGATTTCCACTGTCAAGCCGAAGTCTCCACCTCCGCCAAGTAGTCAATGTTGCTGTCTTTGGCCACCTTCCAGGACATCAGACGATCGCTCTCCTCTTTTTTTCTTGACAATCTTCCAGCTATCAGGATAATTGCGTTAATCGCTTCCCGGGGAGTAACCCTCCCCGCTTCCCTTAAGTCGAGAATCCCACGCCATGAGTTCGGCAAGGCTGAGCTAGCTATCTACGTGACTGGTTCTCTCTGCGTTTCGGCACCATCCGTCAGGAAGGCGCATTGTCGCATACCCAAGTTTTGGGTGCTGGGCGTGCGTCCGGATACGCAGGAGTGAATTAGTTCAACGACGGGGCCGCTCAGGATGCAAGTCTCCGTGCCGTGCTCTGCGCCGGGAGCTGGTTCATTCCAATAAGTGCTGATCGTCTGAACGGGAACAGCATGGCCACGTCTTTGGCATTTGCAGATAAAGCTTCGGCAGATGCTTCCTCTCTGGCATTTGCCGTGGTCCACCCAAATTGCTTTTCAACGGAAAATCAGATTCAACAAGAACTCTTTACGTGTTCTGGGATTTAGCCTAACGAATGCCGCTGAAGCTATGAAGCGAACTATTTCTGGACGAAGTGACTGCGTCACAAGCAGGAAACGCCGCGGGAGATATCACAATGCTCAAAACGCTGGACGTACTGATCGGTGTTACGACCGTGTTGTTGCTATTCAGTATGGCGGTGACGGTAATAACGCAGGCCATCACTAATATCGGCAGCAGGCGGGGCAGGCATTTGCGCTCCGGCCTGGCGGACCTGCTGCTACAACTCGGCATTCCTACCCAAGAGTACGCCCAAAAAATTGCCGATGGTTTGTTGAGGCATCCGCTGATCGCAGAAGGAAAGCGCAAGTTAGGCACCGTCATTCACCGCGAAGAATTCACCAAGCTGTTGCTGGACTTTGCGAGTGGAACCGGTGCCCAGAAACTCGAAGTTGACGCCCACGACGCCCTCAAGAAGGCGTTGGAAGAGGGTGGAATCACGGATCCTGACCAAGCGCTCAAGAATATTCGCGCGATATCCCTGCAGCTGGAGGCGTCCAACCCGGAACTTTCGAACCACCTGCGCGACGGGCTGGCCATTCTGCACGAGGCGCCCAGCGACTTTGTGGCGCGCGTAAACTCGTGGTTCGATCAGACCATTGATCGCGTGAGCCAGCGATTCACAACCTATACACACTGGATCACGATAGGTGTTTCGATATTGGTGGTTCTGGCCGTGCAACTAGACATGATCGCGATAGCAGATCGCCTATGGATCGACGATCAATTCCGAAACACCATAGTGAGCGAGGCGACAAAGCAGTTCTCGGAAAAGACCCAGTCCCCACAAAACGCAGCAAACGCAAACCTTGACCCGAAACCGTTTTACAACCTTTTGAATAGCACGGCGTTGATAACTGTTCCCGGTGACAATCCTAGAGGATGGCTACAACGGCTGAAGGATTGGAGAAAGGCGCCGGGAATGATCCTGTCCGTCCTATTAATAAGCCTGGGCGCGCCCTTCTGGTACAACGTGCTCAAGGATCTGCTCAAACTCAGATCGTCGCTCTCTCAGAAGGACGACTTACAGCGTAATCAACGGCAGGCAGCATCGGGCGGCAGCGATACAAGGTCGTCAGCTTTAGCTGGTGACGGCCCTCGTCCGACATGGCTCAGCGGCGAGCGCGGTGATCTGACCGCCGTCGGATAGGAGGCGACATGATCCAATGGATTGGTTGTCCGAGTTCCAATTTCCGTAAAGGACGGCCCTTCGGGTTGCGTCCCGAAGCAATCGTCATTCATATCATGGACGGGAGCTTTGCTGCCGGCGAAGGCCTTTTCCGTAATCCGAGCACGCAAAAGTCGGCACACTACGGCATCTCGCGCGACGGTGAAATCCATCAATACGTGGATGAGAACGACACTGCCTTCCATGCAGGTATCGTGGTCAATCCCGCCTGGTCATTGTTGAAGCAAAGAGTGAACCCAAATTTTTACACCATTGGAATTGAGCATGAGGGGCGGCCGGACGACGTTTGGCCGCTGGCGCAGCTCACAGCGAGCGCCACGCTGATCGGTCAGATCGCTGCGCGCTGGGACATTCCCCGGGATGATTCCCACGTGATCCGCCATCACCAGATTCGAGCTTCCAAAACGTGTCCGGGAAATTGGTTGGAAATCGGCGAACTTATTAAACAAGTACCCACTACACCTGCGCTAGCAGTAACGCCATCAGTAGCCTCCCAGCCCGCGATCGAGGGAGGAACGTTGAGCCCGTCAGCTCCGGCAGTCGCGGTAATGCCCGCAATTCCGTTAGATCACGCAATTTCCATTGCTACCGTAGCCACGCAAAATCTTGCAAAAAAGAAAGTAGTGCTCACGATCCGGAACGTAAACCTGAGGCGGGCACAACCGCTCACGACGGCCCAGGTTGTTTGTGTGATTCCGGCGCACACGGAAGTTCAAATCTCTAAGTTTGAGGCCGGAGAGCGCGTAAACGGTAATTCCTACTGGTACGTGGATGTTCAGGGTAACTATTTGTGGGCAGGGGCCACCAATGCTCCTGATCCCACTGTCATGGCCGCATAGCTTCCCCTAACTTGCGAACGTTTGCCAACGCCAGGCAAGCGCTGCATGACTAACGCCCTGGTTTAGCCTCCTTCAAACCAAGGTCCGTGGCGTCGCAGGAGAACAAGTATGTCGGCGCGGAGCATCTTGTGGATCGATCTCCGTACTCGCCCTGGGGAGCCAGATTTGTGCAGCAGCTTGCCGAAGATATATAAGCGGTTTCGAGTCAATCGAATTTCCGATATCCTTCCCGCCATCCGAAACTGGCTCCCGTGGGCGGTTTGCTTCGAATATGACAATCCCGATCCTTGCGGCCTCGAGGCCCTGGTCGATATTAAACACCGGCACAGTTCGCTTCCCATAGTGATGCTTACAGAGCACCACAGCGAAAGCCTTGCTTCGTGGGCCCTGCGTTGTTGCGTTTGGGACTACCTGGTCAAGCCCCTGCCGGTGCGAAATCTTTGCAGCTGTCTAGCAAACATTGATCGCAGGCTGAGCCGCTCTCAAGAGGCATTCTCCGCAGCGAGGACTTCGCTCGCATCCATGGAGAATGGTCTGCTGGAAAAGTCTTCAACGTTCGGCCATCTCGCTCCCGCCGTCTCGTATATAGAAGCGAACTATCAGGAAAAAATACGCATGGCAACTGCGGCCAGACTCTGCCGCTTGAGCCCATTTCAATTCAGCCGAAATTTCAAGCGGGAAAATGGACTCACCTTTCGGGACTTCGTCGTAAAACTACGAGTGCAACGTGCGGCTCAGTTGATGAAGGACACGCATGCGTCGGTAACGGAAGCGGCCTTCGTTGTGGGCTTCAACGATCTCTCCTATTTTGCGCGCATGTTCCGCAAGCAGTTTGGGATGTCGCCTTCGCATTTCCGCGCGGAGAGCGAGCCCAGCCAGCTGTTGCTGTTTCCGCCGGAATCTCTGAAGCACTAGCGCAACAAACTGCTATTCCGTGTGCAACAAATTCCTAGCGCCAGATTTCTACTTACGTTTGAATACCTGCGACGCAGTTTCCCCCGGTATCGCACAGTCGTCTGACAGGGTCAACAGGTACTAACCAGTGGTGGGGCCGTGAAGGTCTTGCCCGGAAGGAGGATCGATGCCAGTCGCACTTTCCTATCCCGGAGTTTACATCGAAGAAATTCCGAGCGGCGTACGCACGATCACTGGTGTGGCGACGTCGATCACTGTGTTTGTGGGATGGGCCCCTAGGGGACCAACGAAATATGCCGGTTTGGTGTTTAGTTGGGCGGATTTCGAGCGCATGTATGGCGGCTTCGACGCCCGCAGCCCATATTTGGGATACGCCGTCTCACAATTTTTTATCAATGGAGGGCAACAGGCATATATCGTGCGCCTGGTCGACACTCCGACTCCGACTCCAACACCGACGCCGACTCCAACACCGACGCCGACTCCGACTCCGACTCCGACTCCAACACCAACTCCAGCTCCGCCACCTCCCACTGCTCCCGGTTCCGTATCAGTCGGTGCTCTGACATTCACAGCTGGAACGGTCGGGTCCGATGGGAACCCAGCTAATGCCGTCAACCCCGGCGCCTGGTCAAAAGATTATGGCATCGCTCTCAAAAATCAGAGTGGCAGCACCGGGCGTTTTCGAATTCAGGTTGTCTATGCACCCGCAGGCGCCACATCCGAAGCGGTGGTCGAATCGTACGAGAACCTCGGCATCCTAAACCCTGACCCCAAAGGACGCTATGTGGCGGACGTGATCAACAAGCAGTCCAGCTTCGTCACTGTTGCGGTGACAGGCACCACCGTTCCTGGCGATACCGCACTCCCTTCTCCCAAACTCACAGGCGGTGAGGATGGGCCGGTTTTGCTCCCGAGCACCAATACAGCTACTGGAAATGCTTTCGACACAGGGGTCTCGGCCGCGAAGACTTTGCTCGACCAGATTGATCTGTTCAATCTCCTCTGCGTTCCCGGTGAGATCGTGCAGACAACCATTGATGACCTAGAAAAATATTGCGAGCCTCGGCGGGCTTTCCTCATCGCCGACTCCGATCCGGGCGTTACTAATCCCAACAACCTCAGCGGTCCTCCGGCAACAGGTAAGAACGCCGCTTTCTACTATCCCTGGGTGCAGGCGCCCGACCCGGCGAATGAGAATCGCCCCAGCTACTACCCACCCTGCGGTTTTGTTGCCGGCATCTATGCCCGCACGGATGGGACGCGGGGAGTGTGGAAGGCACCGGCAGGAACTGACGCGAATCTGGTGGGCGCTTCAGGCGTTGCCGTTCCACTCAACGATGCTCAGAACGGCCGCCTGAATCAGTTGGGAGTCAATTGCATTCGTAACTTTAAAGTCTACGGAAACGTGATCTGGGGGGCTCGCACTATGCAGGGCAATGATGAGGCGGGCTCGGAATGGAAGTACATACCCGTGCGGCGTACAGCTCTTTTTCTTGAGGAGAGCCTCTACCGCGCTCTGAAGTGGGTGGTATTCGAGCCGAATGACGAACCCTTGTGGGCCGAGATCCGGCTCAACGTCGGCGCCTTCATGCAAAACCTCTTCCGCCAGGGCGCTTTCCAGGGAAAGACGCCGGCCGAAGCCTATTTTGTGAAGTGCGACAAGGAAACTACGACGCAGAACGACATCAATCTGGGCATCGTCAACATCCTGGTTGGCTTTGCCCCTCTGAAACCCGCTGAATTTGTGGTGGTCAAGATCCAACAAATGGCTGGCCAGATCGCGACGTAAGGAGGAATTCTCATGGCGCAGTTTACTGCCAATCCGCAACGCTTCGATCCTTACAAGAATTTCAAATTTCGGGTCAAGTGGGACGGCAAATACGTCGCCGGCGTCAGCAAGTGCGGGATGCTCAAGCGCACCACCGAAGTGGTGAAACACCGCGAAGGTGGGGACCCCTCGAGCAGCCGCAAGTCACCGGGGCGTACAGAATATGACGCCATCACGCTGGAGCGCGGCGTCACTCATGACTTGGAATTTGAAAAGTGGGCCAACAAAGTATGGCACATCAAAGCTGGACTGGGCGCCGAGATCTCGCTCAAGGACTTCCGCAAGGACATCACCATCGAGGTATACAACGAAGCTGGTCAATTGGCCATCGCCTACAAAGTCTATCGCTGCTGGGTGTCGGAGTATCAGGCGACGCCCGACCTGGATGCCAATGCCAATGCGGTGGCTATCCAGCACATCAAGTTGGAGAACGAGGGTTGGGAACGCGATGAAAACGTGACGGAGCCGACCGAACCTTCGTTCACGGTACCGGCAGTAGGGTGACGCCCCATGCGCCCACTCTCGGTGTCAGAACTGTTGGCCGTGTGGGAGCGGGGTTGGTCGGCACGCCCGTTTGAGCGAGCGCTGGCCCTGCTCTCGGCCGCCACCCCTGAATGCTCGCCGGCGACACTGGCTGGCGTCAGTCTCGGCCGCCGCGATGCCAGCCTGCTGCAGTTGCGCGAGTGGGTTTTTGGTCCCGACCTGGCGCTTGTGGCTACCTGTCCACATTGTGGGCAGTCGTTGGAAATGGCGGTGCCTGCCGGAAGTCTGCGATCTTCTCCGAGTTACAGGTCTGATGCCGCTGCCGGACGGGAGATTGAAGTTGCGGCAGGCGACCACGAAATTCGTTGCAGGCCCCCGAACAGCGAAGATCTTTTGGCCTGTGTTGGATTGGAAAGCGCTGCCAGGCGCGGAAGATTGTTCGAACGCTGTGTGCTCGAAGCACGCCGTCAGGGCCAGGCCGTCCCCGCGGAACAATTGCCTGAGAACGTCGCCGAGTTAGTCGTCCGGCGAATTGCTGCCAGCGACCCGCAAGCCGATGTGCGCATTGACCTCGGCTGTCCTGACTGCCGCCACCAGTGGACCGAGGTGTTCGATATCGTGTCGTTTTTTTGGACCGAGATCGATGCGTGGGCACGCCGCACTCTGCACGATGTACATGCCCTCGCGAGCGCATATGGATGGCGCGAGAGCGATGTTCTGGCGTTGAGCCCCGGCCGTCGGCAGATTTACTTGACCATGGCGCAAGCATGACGGACTTCCTGACCAGTATCGTGGCGAGAAGCTTCGGCACGGCCCCGGCCATACGCCCTCGCACCGCCTCGCTATTCGAGCCCCTTCGCCCGGAACCGACACCCCTCGCTTTGGAAGCAGACGCGATACAGGCGGCAGAGATTTCAGTCGCAATTGAAGCGGACCGCGAGATGCCAGCCGCGACCGAACAAGGTAACCGTCAGCCACGACTGCCCACACATTCTTCTGACCGTGCAGAGGCAGCAGAATTTGGACACGGCCAGAACAACCTTCCAGCACGGCTCACCAGAGATGGAGCCCTGAAGCATGAAATGGAAACGCTGTCGCCTGCGTCGACCAAGGAATTCCGAGATGCTGATGAGCCTGTACCGGTGGCCCTTAATGGTCAACAAATGGATTCACGACTGCCCAGTCCAGAGTGGCATGACGCGCAGCCTGCTTTGCGACCGGAGCCTACACCTGTCTCAGCAATGCGCGTGCCCGAATCGTCGTCTCCATTTTCAGCTTTGCGCACGCGCGATTCGGAGTGGAACCAGCAGAGACCGCTGGTGCCTTCCAGAACTGCAGCGTCTCTCGCTGTCGAATTACGCAACTCCGTCGTGCTCCGCAAGCACGTGCCGCAAACGCAGGTTCAGGAGACCTCCTCACTCGCAGTCGCGCCAGAACCAGATATTCACGTCACCATCGGTCGCATTGAAGTGCGCGCCAACGCGGAAAACGTGCCTACCCGTTCATCACGCTCCACCTCCTCAGTAATGAGCCTTGAAGAGTACCTGCGGCGTCGCGCTCGACGAGGTGGCCATTGAGTAATCCGCTCTCAATTGCCGCCATCACCATGACGCTTCAGGCCATTCTCGGAACCGGCATTGTCGCAGATCCCGATCTGGCCGACACCACGGTTACCATTCTGCCGCCCGACAAAGCACGCGGCACGAATAACGCCAATCAACTGAATATTTTTCTCTACCAGATTCTGCCCAATGCCGCGTGGCGCAACATGAACATTCCGAATCAGGTTGCGTCTGGAGAGACCGCAAATGCGCCTCTCGCCCTGACCCTGCACTATCTGGTAACCGCATTCGGAAGAGACAACGACACCGCGCTTCCCTTCGGGCATCATTTGCTCGGTCGCGCAATGAGCATTCTTTTCGATCACGCCTTGCTCGGTCCCGACGAGATTCGCGCCGCCACCGCCGTCTCACTCCCCGGAGGCGATTTGGACAAGCAAGTTGAGCGTATCCGTATCACCCTGCAGCCCATGTCACTGGAGGAGATATCGAAGCTCTGGTCCGGCCTCGTTACCCAATACCGTCTTTCCGTCGGATACGAAGTTTCGGTGGCCCTCATCGAAAGTATGCAGCCGAAGAGGACCCCGCTCCCAGTACTCACACGAGGGCCTGGCGATAAGGGAGTGTCTTCTCAGGCTAGCTTGCTTCCGCCGTTTCCGTCGCTCGATCAGATTCAGTTCCCCAACCGCCAGCCGGCCGCCCGGCTTGGCGACATTGTGGTTCTTACAGGAACAAACCTGAGTGGCACAAATGTAGGCGTGGTTTTCAATCATCCGCTCTTGAGTGCCCCCGTCGAAGTTGCTCCCCAACCGGGTGGAACCGATGTTCAGGTTGCCGTGCAGCTCCCGAACGCACCCGCGAATTGGCCTGCGGGGTTCTACACGGTCAGCGTGAGCGCGCAGCGGCCTACGGAAACATTCCGCCGTACCACAAATCAGGTATCTCTGGCGCTGGCACCGAGGATTACCGTCACGCCCGCGACTGCCGCAGGGCCCAGCGTCACCTACACCGCGGCGTGCAACCCCGAAGTGCGGCCAGAACAGCGTGCCTCTCTGCTTCTCGGAGACCGGGAGATACTTGCGCAGCCGCATCTTACACGGACACCAACGCTAACTTTTCAGGCAGAGAACCTTCTCGCCGGCGACTACTTTGTGCGCCTGCGCGTCGATGGCGTCGATAGCCTGCTGGTCAACCGGGCGGTGGTTCCGCCCGCCTTCGACCCGACACAAAAGGTTACGGTGACATGAACAACGGAACCGCGTGGCAAAAGGGCAACACGCGCTATCTCTCGGCGGCACTGGCATGGCTGCGCGCGTGTATGGAACAGCTCGCGGAACAGCAGCCGGAAGATCACGGCGTCATAGCGCTTCCCATGGCTCCGGCGCGGCAAGAGCAGCAAAAATCCATCTGGCGTCAGTGGCGCGGCCGTAGCGCCGAACTCCCGGCGCGAACTGCAAACCTGCGCTTGACGATCGGATCCCGTGGGAATGAACGCGTGAGGCAGGCCGCGACTGAGCTCCAGGCGGCCGCAGAGATGGGTCCACCTCCTGCGCTCCTGATTCTTGCCCAGAGACTTGGCCTCTCGCAGTTCGAGCAACAACTGCTCATCCTGTGCCTGGGAATGGAGCTCGATAGCGGTATCGCCGACCTGTGCGCGCGCTGCCAGAAAAATCCGGCGCGGCCCTACCCGACATTTGCTCTCGCCTTCTCGCTGCTCGATGAAGCGTCATGGGATGCGCTCTCGCCGGAGCGCCCGCTGCGCTACTGGCGCCTGATCGAGATTACGCAGGCCGGAAGCCAGGCCCTCACTTCAAGCGCGCTTCGCGCCGATGAACGCATCGTCAATTACAGCAAAGGCCTCAACTATCTGGATGACCGCCTGCTGCCGCTCCTTACTCCGATCGAGCTGCCGATCACCGCGGATCTCCCGGCATCGCACCGTCAGGTCGTAGACACAATTGTGCGTCGCCTGAAGCTCACTGAAGCCAATCGCAGCCTCCCGGTCATGCAGTTGCTTGGGAGTGATGTCCCAAGTAAACAACTCATCGCCAGCGAAGTTGCCGTATCCATTGGTTTGCAGATCTATCGCCTGCCGGCGATGTTGTTGCCGACGCAGGCTGCAGATATTGAAACCCTCGCCCGTCTTTGGCAGCGCGAAAGCCTGCTCCTGCCTTTGGCACTATACGTGGATAGTCTCGCCTCCGGCGCGGAAACGAGCGCCCCTGGACAATCCTCTCCTGTCACTCGTCTGCTGGAGCGGCTGGAGGGAGCGGTCTTTCTGGACACGCGTGACTCCTGGCCCGGGCTCCACAAAGCCAACTTCTCGATCGATGTAGCGAAGCCTACGTCAGCGGAGCAGTCTGCAGCATGGGCGGCAGCGCTCGGGTTGGCGGCAGGAGAAAGTCCCGGGCAATTGGCAGCACAGTTCAACCTTGGCTTCACCGCCATCCGGCAGTTGGCTCGAGACGCGCTCTCGTTTCAGGGGGATGATCAAAGCGGCCTTCACGAGCGGCTGTGGGAAGCATGCCTGGCGAGTACACGGCCGCAATTGGACATCCTGGCTGAGCGCATCGAGCCGAAGGCCACTTGGAATGACATAGTCCTGCCAACTGCCGAGTCGGCCCTCTTGCATCAGATCGCCGAACAAGTGGCGCACCGAACTACGGTCTATGAAAAGTGGGGATTCGGTCAAAAAATGAGCCGTGGACTGGGCATCAGCGCGTTGTTCTCTGGCGAGAGCGGCACAGGAAAGACCATGGCTGCGGAAGTGATCGCCCACGAACTGCGCATGAATCTCTACCGCATTGATCTCTCGGCGGTCATCAGCAAATACATCGGCGAGACGGAAAAAAATCTCCGCCGCTTGTTCGATGCCGCAGAGAGCGGAGGCGCCATCCTCTTCTTCGACGAGGCCGACGCTCTGTTCGGCAAGCGTAGCGAAGTCAGCGACAGTCATGATCGTTACGCAAATATCGAGATCAACTATCTGCTGCAGCGTATGGAGGCCTATCGGGGGCTCGCCATTCTCGCTACAAATATGAAGAGCGCGCTCGATCCCGCTTTTCTGCGCCGCTTGAGGTTCATCGTCCGCTTCCCATTTTCCGGCGTCGCCGAACGCAAGGCGATATGGCAAAAAGTTTTTCCGGCGGATATTCCAAAAGTTGGACTCGACTATGACCGGCTGGCGCGATTGAACATTACCGGAGGGCACATCCACAACATCACCATCAATGCGGCGTTTCTCGCGGCGCGCACGAATTCGCCGGTAAGTATGCCGTTGGTATTGACTGCGGCACGGGCGGAATTTCGCAAAATCGAGCGGCCCATCAACGAAGCGGACTTCCGCTGGCAAGAACCGGGTGAGGCGGTCGCATGAGCATACGCGTTTACATCGAGCGCGTCATTCTGGAAGGAATTCCAGTCGATCACACCAGAGGTCTGCGGAAAGCGATGGAGAGGGAACTGACGCGTTTGTTCAGCGAAGGGGGCTTGCGCAACGAGCTTCGCGGTGGTGGCGCGTTGCCACAGTTGCGTGCCGGCGCCATCACGCTTGATGGCGGCCGTGATCCGCAGAGATTGGGAACGCAACTTGCGGGCGCTGTATACCGCGGGATCGGAGCGCCGAAGTGAGCACGCGCACGATAACGCCGACTATTGCAGTTCCCATTCCGGCCATCACGCCGGTGCGTGGCCCAGTTCTGCAGCGCACCTGCGACTGCGGACAGCACACTATCGGAGGCGCGGAGTGCGAGGAGTGCAAGAAAAAGAAGACCTCACTGCAACGCCACGCCGACGGTCAAGGCGAGCCGTCGGGGGTGCCTCCTATCGTGCATGACGTCTTGGGCACGCCCGGGCAACCGCTGGAGGATGACACGCGTGCCTTTTTTGAACCACGTTTTGGTCACGACTTCACCCGCGTTCGGGTGCACAACGATGCACAGGCGGCAGCGTCAGCGCGCGCCGTCAATGCTCTGGCTTATGCGGTTGGAAACAATATCGTGTTCGGCGCCGGGCAGTATGCGCCTTCAAATGGTCGTGGCAAGCGACTTCTCGCTCACGAACTGACCCATGTGATGCAGCAGCAGAATCAGAGTTCTTCTGCCGTCCAATACCAATTGGAGATCGGTCCATCGAAGGATCGATTTGAGCAGGAAGCAGATCAGTTGGCCGACCAGGTGATGAAGGGAAGGGAATTGAACTCGATAACCACTGGGGAGCCGTCTGCTGCGCATCCGTCGCATCGACTGCAGCGCGCCACCGATGGATCTGAGGCTGCAACCGCGGAGACGAAGGTTGCTCCCGCTCCGACAGGTGTGCCCTTGCTGGTGGAAGATGACGAGGAAAAGCTTCAGCCGGGACAAATGCGGAAGGGCGAATTTCTGGACAAGCTCCAGATCTCAGTCTGCGCGGCTGCCGACGAGGAGCTAAAGGCGGTCGGGCGTACCACCCAGGCCTGTCCATATCTTGAGCGCTGGATGAACCACTTCCGGGCAAAGGACAGCGCCCACGTCGAGCGCGCCCTGCGCAAGTACGCTCCCGAGAGCGCTGGGGTGACGCGAGCCGAAAGCTATATACCGGCGGTGACGGCTCGAGTACGACGCGGCGTGGCTCGCTGGGCGAAGACCGGAGAAATTACCGAGGTACCGAGCGAACTGCGTGGACAGCTACTGGCCGCGAACGTGGTGGGAGCAATTGAAAACGCCGTGTCGGGAATTGGGAAAGCGATAGGGAAGGGGATCTCGGCGGTTGGGCGAGGAGTCAAGAAAGCTGCCTCGGCAATCGGAGGCTTGTTCGCCAAGGAGCATGTGGGTGGATTGCGGGGCACGAGCGATCCAGGGAAGATTCAAGCACAACTTGGATCGGGTCACCCCCTGGATGGTGGCGTCAAGTCACGCATGGAAACGGTGTTTGGCGGGAATTTTTCCCAGGTTCGGGTGCACACCGACTCGACGGCAGCGGAGCTATCAACGCAGCTCAATGCACGGGCTTTCACCGTGGGACGCGATGTGGCGTTTGGTGCCGGGGAATATCGACCGGGCACGGTGATTGGTGATGCGTTGATCGCGCACGAGTTGGCGCACGTAGTGCAGCAAGGGTATAGCAGCTCGGCGGTCGCACCAATTTCGCAAGGATCGGCCGAACACAGCGCACTTGAAGAAGATGCGGATCTATCCGCGGCCGGGGCGGCGCTCTCTCTGTGGAGTGGGGTCGAGAAAGGACTAGCGGAGCTAAACGGAAGTGCGATGCCAATGTTGAAATCTGGATTGCGCTTACAAAGCTGCAGCAAGACGTCCGAGCCGGAGAAAAAGACGGGGGGCGATAAGAAAGAAGTAGTTCCATCAGGTGCTGAGACTAAGGGAGCTGATGCTGGAGCCGCCAACTGCTGCTGCTGCGTTAAGGACGTGACAATCAAGAATATCAGCAAGATTAGAAGCGGCGATCTATATGGTCATAAATACGATCTGGTGATCGAAATGGAATACAAGGGTACAGAAAAGAAAACTGCTGCTGATTGCACACTGAAATGGTTGGAGAAGACGAACCGCTCGTACTATCCCACGATGAGGGACAATGAATGGAATGACATGTTTGTATTGGTTCCGGAAAGTCCCACGTTCAATCCGTGGACTAAGTCGAGAAGAATGCCGTGTCCAGGCAGCGAAACAGTAACTATTACAGATCCACCCCAGGCCGATCTCAAGAAACCTCCGCGAACTCTTGAATTTAAGATGACGGTTGGGAGTGGATCGGACTGCGGGTGCACCAACGCCAGCAAGACCGTGAACGCGAAGCAGGTACTCGAACCAGACGGCAAGGGAGGGATCAAGACTCAGGACTTTACGTCCGTTTGAGACGAGGTTTTACAGTGTTGCATCACGAAGATTGTGCCGAATCAAAACGGGTTCCCTCAGAGCTGTTGCGTAGCGGCGTCCAGTAGGTTCACGGGAGAAAGGCAGAATGGGCATAGAGCAATGAAAGAAAACACCGAGCCATTCGTCGCTGTCTTTGACGGTGCGGATCGGGAGATATTGTCCGCAATAGAGAGTGTTTTAGCTCGAGAGAACATTATCTGCACAATCGAAGGTTCTACCGTTTACAGCGTCGCTGTGCCACGAAAGGATGCAAAACGAGCGGTAGATGCACTTCGTGATTCAGAAAAGTTGAAGGACAAATGGCACAAACTGTTCGGATGAGGGACATCTGGGAATTTTGCCTCTATCAACCTTCAGATGGGGAATGCCGGTCACAACAAGGTTTCATATGTTGCGTCTAACGGGGTTGGCGGGCGGTTCGAATGATGCGTTCATTGAAAGCAAGCAGATGGCGATGTCCTCAATTTGCGGGTTGGAACGCGTTGTCGAGGAGTCGTTTCATCCTGAAGTGCGCTTATTGCGGCGTAAGTATCCGACGTTTCAAGTATGTGGGTACACCGGGTTAGTTCTGGCGATTGCGCTGGCGATAATTGTCATACGTCACGAAGATCTTTCGTTTTGGGTACTCGCGCGAATCATCGCGGCGGCAATTACGACATTTTTTGTCTTAGTTATGGGAACGAAGATTCTGACCGGCGAGGAGCGCATCATTTATTACCACCACGAGATCGGAGTGATGGTAGTCTCGGCCCTTCTCCTTTGGGCGACGCGGCAACCGCTGCTTCCCTATCTCGATATCACGATTCTTGGAATCGGAACATTTCTCACCTTCGGCCGCATCGGCTGCCTGCTGGTGGGTTGCTGCCATGGGCGCCCATCCCGCTGGGGCGTGCGCTACGGGGACGAGCATGCCGCTGCGGGCTTTCCCTCTTACCTGGTCGGTGTGCGTTTGTTTCCGATTCAGGCTGTCGAGTCCTTCTGGGTGCTGTGTACGGTCGCAGTGGGCACGTTCTTCGTCTGGAGCGGCAAGGCTCCGGGGACGGCTCTCGCGTGGTATGTCGTCACTTATGACCTCGGCCGATTCTGCTTTGAGTTTGCACGCGGGGACGCCGACCGCTCCTACTGGTTGGGATTCTCGCAACCGCAGTGGCTTTCTCTATTTCTGACGAGCGGGATTGTATGGGCAGAATTGGCGGGCGCTTTGCCGGTTGTCCGTTGGCATGTGGCAGTGTTTATCTTGCTGGTTGCCGCATTGGCCGCAGTTTCAATGAAGCGCCATATTCAGGCGACTTCCGAATTTCAATTGCTTCACCCCAGACATATCAAGCAGGTGGCGAATGCTCTGAGGTCGACGAGCACGTCGACCGAGCGATCGGCAGTGTGGAGTCATGGTCAGACCACCGTGGTCTCGATTGCCAGCACTTCCCTGGGCATTCGCATATCGGGCAGCGAGGCCGGCAGCGGAGAAGAGCGCATGTATCACTACACAATTTCCGCCGAAAAAGAGCTGACAGAACAGGCAGCCAAACTCCTGGCTAGATTGATAAGGCGCCTCAAGGGAGCGGCAGGACCCCAGCGGTTGATTGCCGGCAGCCAAGGCGTCTTCCACTTGCTGGTGTGGGCAAGGTAGTAGAGAGATGAGCAAAACTTATCAATCATCGTCGCGAACCTCGCGCGGCACGACGCCGAGCACGGCACCCTTCACGCTGCAGCGCAAATGTGCCTGCGGACAGCACACGATCGCCGGTGGCGAGTGTGAGGACTGCAGGAGGAAAGAGATGAGCCTGCAACGTCATTCCGACGCATTGCCTGCGCCGACCAGCGTTCCCCCCCTTGTGCAGGAAGTGCTGCGCTCAGCGGGACAGCCGCTGGATCCGCAAACGCGTGGATTCTTCGAAACCCGCTTCGGACGCGACTTCAGCAACGTGCGCGTGCACACAGACGCAAGAGCAGCAGACTCCGCTGGGGCGGTCAATGCCCTGGCGTACACGGTGGGAAATAAGATCGTATTTGAAAGCGAGCAATACAAGCCAAGTACAGAATCAGGTAAGCGACTCTTGGCTCACGAATTGACTCATGTCATCCAGCAGAAGGCCGAGTTGCCTCAAGGCGGCCTTGAACTTGGAGGAATCCACGATCACGGCGAGCAGTTAGCAAAACAGAACGCCACTGATGCCCTAACCTCGCGGCCTATGGCGGCCCCTTTGCCGGTCCTCGCACCACGAGTTCAGCGTCAACCGCAGGTCCAAACTCAAACCCCGACCCAAACTCAAACCCAAACTCAAACTCAAACTCAAACTCAAACTACTTCGCCCACCACTCAGACGGCGCCCACCTTTTCAGTGAATCAGGCGGCGTACTCGCGGATGCTTTCTCAGGCTATCAATTTGTTGAGCGGGAGATTTGTTGGCGGGCAGACGATGGCCGGCGCAATAGTTCCCATCCTGCAGGCAATGTTAGCCCAAGTGACTTGGCGGGATTCAGGGGGTATCGATCACGGTGGCGGAGTAGTTCAATATCCATTGCCGGGCACACCTGCACAAGTCTTGAATCTCCATTTGATTCTGGACGATCAAGCTAGTCCAAAGGACGCCGGCCGATTCGAACACACTGGGCAGACCGTGGGAGTGATCTACATACGCGTTCAAAAGAATTCCAGCGCCGAAGAGTTGGCCTTAACCATGTACCACGAGTCCATGCACCTAATGAGCTGGCTCATCAATCGCCCAGGCGGTGCTCAAACGCAAGGCGCTCACTCCCCCGCTGCACGGGCCCTCGAGCTTTCGCGATTCGGGACTCAAATCACGAGCATTCGCAATGCCTTGGATCAGCTCGCCCAGAGCGTAAATGCCAGGCGCCCATCGGGTCAGACCATCACAGGGGCCATGTTGGACAGAACAGCCCCTTGGCTAATGGAGGAAATCCAGGTTCGTGCTGAAACCGAGGTCTTCAGGCTGGCGCTGAGCGTTCAACAAGCGCGAGCAAGTGGAGGGCCGTCAGTCATCATCGGCACTGGGGAGAACACCGAGGTAAACAGCGCAATGGTAGATCGGTATCTGTTTGATTTCAGTCGAGCATTCTTGCCTTCAGATCGCGCAAGCCTTACCTCGCTGGACAGAGACGTATTGAGGCTTCTCTCAGAGATACTCGAAGGGTTCTTCCAGGGCCAAGTTCGCCGACAGTTTAGTTTGGCGGCTTTCACTACCAGTGTTCCAAAGGCACCGTTTGTCTATACGCCGCCACCGTTACAGCCGCCGCAGTTCCGGCCACTGCCTTTGCCGTAGAAGGATCAGATGCCAGAGACCAAATGGAAGGGACGCGCAAATAAAGAAAGACGAGCACGACTGAACGTATGACCACTTTTCCCGGATCACCGCGCATTCTCAAGGGCGGCATCGTGCTGCTTGATCCGGACACATTTACCGTGTTGCCGAATGGCATCATCGTTCTGCAATACAACCCCGACACGCTGTCGCGTACGCTGAAGATCAAGGGCGCCGAAGAGGGTGGCGACCGCTCCGAGGCCCTGCGGCTCACCGGACCGCCGGTCGAGACGTTCAAGCTCGATGCCGAGATCGACGCCACCGACCAGCTTGAACTTCCGGACCAGAACTCGAATACCGTACAGAACGGGATTTTTCCGCAACTGGCTGCGTTGGAAATCATCGTCTATCCCTCCAGCACCAGGCTGCAGAACAACTTCAATCTCTCGCAGGCGGGGACGCTCGAAATCATGCCAGTGCTGGCGCCCTTCACGCTCTTCGTGTGGAGCGCCAATCGCATTGTGCCCATTCGTTTGACCGACTTCAGCATAACTGAAGAAGCGTTCGACCCTACGCTGAATCCCATCCGTGCCAAGGTCAGTCTGGGAATGAGAGTCTTGAGCATCGACGACCTGATGTTTAACGACAAGGGCGGCAGCCTTTACTTGGTGTACCAGCAGCAAAAGGAAACTCTGGCCAAGCTGTATCAGGGCGGCACTTTTGCGACGCTCGGAATTCGAGGCATCCCATGAGCAACGGCGTATCTAATGACCCAGTCCAGGCAATGCTGGCGCAGACGTCGCTGCAGAAAAATTTGTTCACCGCGACCAGCCGCTACTACGGGCTCGACACGGGAACGCTAACCAAGCCCGACGGCACAAGCGTTATCTTCTTGAAGCGCCGCTTCCTGCCTCCGCCCGAACGCTTTCAGCTACTCCACGAACACAGCGTTACACAAGGTGAGCGCCTCGACAATATTGCCGCCAAATACCTGGGTGACCCCGAGTTGTTCTGGCGGATTGCAGATGCTAACCGCGCCATGAGGCCCGAGGATTTGCTGCAAACAGTCGGACGGATCCTCAGGATTACGCTGCCCGAAGGAATTGCCGGAGCCGCACTATGAATCGCGGTTTTTATCTGACGTTGATGATGGGCCCCTTTACCGCGAGTCCGGTGCCCCAGCCCGTGATCGATGCCTTGATTGAAGTTCAAGTGAATTCCGCCCTTGGAAGTCAAGGCGGATTCCAGCTCAAGTTCACTCTTGGCAAGCAGTCTCCCCTTCAACGGATGTTGGTCTCCGGCTTCTTTGATCCGCGAACGCGCGTGATTATCGCAGTTACCGTCAACGGCGCCAGCGAGGTCCTGATGGACGGCATCATCACCAAACAGGACGTCGCGCCCTCGAACGCCTCCGGCAAATCTACGCTAACCATTACCGGGCTCGATCTTACCGCTCTGATGGATTTCGTAGATCTCACCGGCATCCCCTATCCCGCGCTTCCGCTGGCACTCATTGTCGAAGCCATTCTGGCGAAATACGTGGTTCTCGGTGTGATTCCTGCCGCTATTCCGACATTACTCAGCCTGATCTCGAACCCACTGGATAAGTATCCCAAACAGCAGGGAACTGACTACGCCTACATAACGAGCCTGGCACAGGAGGTGGGGGCAATTTTCTATCTTGACCCCGGTCCGCAGCCTGGCATGAGTCTGGCATATTGGGGGCCTGACCTCGCCCGGATGTTTGGCGGCGCACAGCCTGCGCTCAGCATCGACTTCGATGCCACCACAAATGTCGACTCGCTGACTTTCTCCTACGATGGCACGCTGGCCACGCAATACGTCGTGACCATCATCGAGAAGAATTCCAAGTTTCCAATTCCGATTCCCATACCGAACATTGACATCCTGAAGCCGCGGTTGTCGGCGCAGTCTCCGCCGATCCTGAAGGTGCAACAAATTACTCCGTCCGCCAGCGACGATCCCCAGGAAGCCGCCCTGGCAGCAGTGGGAAAAATGTTCGCTACGGCCGACGTCATCAGCGGCAGCGGCCAACTCGACGTGCTTCGCTACGGCCGCGTCTTCAAAGCCCGGCAACTGGCGGAAGTCCGCGGCGCCGGTGAGTACTACGACGGCCAGTACTACGTGAAGAGTGTCACTCACAATATCAAACGGGGCGAATACAAACAGAGCTTTACCTTGGCAAGAGGGGGCGTGGGATCTGCGGTCACCACGGTGGGTATATGAAATCAGGTCCCAAGTATTACGGCATCTACCGCGGCACCGTTTTGAGCAATCTGGATCCGCAGCAGATCGGACGGATTCAGGCGACCGTTCCCGATGCGGGCGGTCTCACTCCAAGTACCTGGATCACCCCCTGCTTTCCGGTGGCGGGAAAGAGCATGGGTACATTTCTGGTTCCGCAAGTCGGCGCGGGTGTGTGGGTCCAGTTTGAGGGCGGCGACCCCGACCGTCCGGTGTACAGCGGAGGCTGGTGGGGCCAGACCGCCGAAGTGCCGCCACTCGCGATGGCGGGCGTTCCGGGTGATCCCAACTTTGTGATTCAGACGATGCTGCAAAACGCGATCGTCCTCAGTGACCTGGCCGGTCCGACCGGCGGCATCATGCTGAAAAGCACGACCGGCGCAACCATCATCGTCAACGACACGGGAATTTACATTTCGAACGGCAAGGGCGCCAGCATCGTGATGACCGGTCCGACCGTCACCATCAACAACGGCGCGCTGGTCATTGTTTAAGGCACAAGTAAAGGAGGGAAAATGCCGGGATTTATCGTCCACGTCGGGGCCACGGTGCTGTGTTCGCATGCCGGGCAAGCACAGCCGACTGTGCCGAATACGCGGGTGACAGTGGGGGGGCAGCCGACTGTGACCATTGCGGGTCCGTACGCAGTCGCCGGCTGCACCCTTCCTCCTCCGCCCGGAGCAAATGGGCCATGCGTCACCGCGCAGTGGGTTACGGGGGCGACGCGTGTAACTTCCAACGGTCAACCACTGGTGCTGCTCGACAGCCAGGCCCTGTGCGCGCCCAGTGGAACGCCCTTGATGATCACGGTCACACAAACGCGAGCAACTGCGACCTAGGAGAGCAATTTGAGGAAACGCAATGAACATTGACTTTCCATTTCACTTTGACGGACGCGGCCGCACCGCAAGCACGGATGATGACGATCACATTCGCGACATGATCGAGCAACTGTTGTTTACTTCTCCCGGTGAGCGCGTCAATCGCCCGGACTTTGGCAGTGGTTTGTTGCAGATGGTCTTTGCTCCCAACCGCCCGGAGCTGGCGGCTGCGTTGCAATACACCACACAAGCAGCGCTCCAGCGCTATCTCGGAGACCTTATCGATCTGCAGTCGATGGAGGTGACGGTCCAGGAGTCGACCCTGGGTGTAACTGTGAAATACGTCGTGAAGCGGACTGGAGACATCCGCACAGAGAATTTCGTGCGAAGTGCCCCCAGCGCCTGAGCCGCAGGTTGCACGGAGAACCTGGCAATGAACAAGCCAAACTTGAGCTGTCTGGAAGAGCGAAGACGGGAAGAAGTAAGGGCCGCCAACCTCTTCGGCTTGGACTACGTCGAGCTAGTGGATGATTCGCAGACCACTCTGAACGTCTTCTTCCTTGGGAAAGCGCCGCAGAAAATCGATAAGTCGAATGTCGTTCTATCCGGCGGGCGCCGCATTCGCGACGTGCGAATTACTTCGGTCCGCGCCATGCGCCAGCCGGATCCCACGCTCGATGACTATCTCGAAGTGCACGTCAACAAGCCCGGAGACTTCTCGCAATACACCATCAGCGTAGTCAACGCCAATCAGAACGGCCACCCGAGCGAATCAATGGATGGTTTCGACTCGCGTTATTCGCAGGTGTGTTTCCGATTCAAGGCAAGCTGTCCAACTGACCTCGATTGCAAGGCGCCCTGCACCTGCGCTACCCCGAAGCGGCAGCAGCCTGATATCGACTATCTCGCAAAGGACTACGGCAGTTTTCGCCGGCTCATCCTGGATCGCATGGCGCTTGTCATGCCGGACTGGAGAGAAAGGCACGAACCCGATTTGGGCATCACGTTGGTCGAATTACTGTCCTATGCAGGCGACTACCTGAGCTACTACCAGGATGCGGTCGCGACTGAAGCCTATCTCGGCACCGCGCGGCAACGCATCTCCGTCCGGCGGCACGTCCGACTGGTTGACTACGCGATGCATGAGGGATGCAACGCGCGCGCGTGGCTCACTCTACAGACTGGGACCGATCAAGAGTTGGATCCAACCCAGGTGTACTTCATAACGCGCTTTCCTGGCTCGCCCGCCGAGCATGTGTTGTCGCGCACCGATTTGGTGAATGTGTCGGCATCGGCTTATGAAGTCTTCGAGCCGCTGTACTGGAACGGTCGGGAAAAGATCTCGGTATTCGCTGCCCACAGCACTATCTTCTTCTACACCTGGGGCGACTGCGAATGTTGCCTGGCACCGGGCGCAACTTCCGCAACTCTCCTGGACGGCTGGGAACCGCATGCTACTCCTGAGGTTCGTGTGGAGCAGCCGGATCCAACGCAGACTAAACCGCCTTCGACAGCACCTGCAGCAAAAGTACTTCCTTCCAGGCAATCTGCCGTTCGCGCCCAGGCATCGAACGACGCGCCTCCAGAGAAGCTGCGAAGGCTGCGCCATCTCAAGCCGGGGGACATTCTCATCTTCAAAGAAATCCTCGGACCAAAAACCGGGAAGGATACCGACGCCGATCCCACACACCGGCAGGCGGTGCGTCTGACCAAGGTCACACGGGGCATTGACCCACTCTATGGCCAGCCCGATGGAACGCCGATCGTCGAAATCGAATGGGCGTCTGAAGATGCTCTTACATTTCCATTGTGTATCTCATCGCAGCAACCGCCTCCGGACTGTGGTTGCATGGAGAACGTCAGCATCGCTCTGGGGAACGTCATCCTTGTCGATCACGGTTCGCATAGCAGAGAAACACTGGGCGTCGTTCCCACAGACTCAACGACTCCCAAGTGCACCAAATGTTGCGAGCCCGCTGAGATCGCCATATCGTCGGGCCTGTTTCGGCCAACTCTGACTCAGAATCGTTTGACCTTTAGTATGCCCCTGCCCAAGCCTTGCTCGGCGCGGGAACTTATCCGGCAGGATGCCCGGCAAGCGCTCCCGTGGATTTCACTGACGAGTATCCCTCCGGCTCCCGCGTGCGCTGATCCCATGCCGGATCCCAAGCCTCCATGCGAAGTGCAACCGCTGTTCACCTTTGAAGATCATGAGGACCCTACTGGTCTGGCCACGACTCTTCAGCATCCGGCGACACCTAGCGGCGAATTTTTGTTCGCGCAACTCAGTCCCGCAACTCAGAAACATATCAAGGGCTGGGACGGCTCGCTGCCTCTGCCGTCCTCAATTCGCACTGCCCTCATCCATGACCTTGAGGGCCTCTTCCAGACCTGGACGCCGAAACTGGATTTGCTGGAAAGCGGCGCCGACGATCTCAACTTCGTGGCTGAGGTCGACAATGACGTCTGCGCGCACCTGCGCTTTGGCGACGGCGTGTGCGGATACCAGCCTGATGCCGGCACTCTCTTCCTCTCGGATTATCGGATCGGCAACGGGAGGGCGGGCAATGTGGGCGCCGAAACCATCACCTACGCCGTTTTCCGAGACCAAAAAGTGAACGGAGTGGATCTCACGCCCACTAACCCGTTTCCCGCGAGTGGCGGCGTGGATCCGGAACCGATCGACGACGTGAAGCTGTTTGCTCCCTACGCCTTCCGCAACCAACTTGAGCGCGCGATCACCGCTGACGACTACGCCTCAATTGCCAAAGACAATGAACGCCGTCTGGAGAGCCGCGCAGCTCTCGAGGCGGGAGACCCTGAGATTTGTTCAGCCGCTTTCACCCGCCTGCAGAGCGCCAAGGGCGCCTTGCAATGGACGGGAAGCTGGTATACCGCGCTGGTCGCCGTCGATCCAGCGGAAACGGAGACTCCCGACGACGAACTGATCGATGAAATCACCATGTACCTGGAACCCTTTCGACGCATGGGTCACGACCTGCTCGTGAGTCGGGCCGAGTATATTCCCCTCAAGCTGGCCATCACCGTTTGTGTCCTGTCGAATTTTCTTCGCGGCCACGTCGAATCGGCTGTCGCCGACGCGCTCAGCAACCGCGTATTGCCAAACGGCAGTCTCGGGTTCTTCCATCCCGACAAGCTCACTTTTGGAGATGGTGTTTATGTGAGTCAGCTGCTGGCCACGGTGCAGGCGGTTCCAGGCGTACAAAACGCTATGGTCACCGAATTGGAGCGCTTTGAGACGAGCGAACCCACGGTTGACCTTCCGGGCGAAGAACTTCCGCACAACTCCGCGCTCTTGCTGGGCGCATTCGAGATTGCGCGGCTGGACAACGATCCCAACTACCCAGAGAACGGCGTGCTCATTCTGGACATGCGAGGTGGACGATGAAGCAACCCTGCGGATGCTGCGCCGGCCTTGAGATCGTCACCCCCGAACCGGAGGCGAATCGTCCCGGACTTCCCGCACTTTCCTATCGCGCCGGCACCTATGCATCGTTTCTCGAAAGCATGTTGGCGCGTGTTTCGACGTTCTACCTCGATGTGCCTGCACCGGGCGACAAGGGATCGCTGCAGCGTACTTATCCCCTCAAAGGCCTGACTACGCGTGAATTGAATGATCCATCCATCGCTCTGCTCGATGCGTGGGCGACGGTTGCCGACGTCCTTACTTTCTACGAGGAACGGATTGCCAATGAAGGCTATCTGCGCACCGCCACGGAACGCCGTTCGATTCTAGAGTTGGCGCGCCTGGTCGGCTACAAGCTGCGCCCGGGTGTTTCGTCCAGCGTTTATCTTGCTTTCACCGTTAATGACGATTTTGACGGAATCATTCCGGCAGGGACACGCGCTCAGAGCCTACCCGGCGTGGGCGAAAAACCTCAGCCCTTTGAAAGTTTCGAAGATCTGCCTGCGAAAGGTATATGGAACAACCTCAAACCGCGGCTGACTCGCCCCCAGGTGATCACGTTGGCGAGCGACTTCGGTACTGACGCGAAGACTCGCGACACGCTCTATTTCAAGGGCATCTCGACCAACCTTAAGACAGGAGACACACTTCTCCTTGCGCTCGGAAATGGCAAGGACCAGCAGGTCTTGCGGACGGTAGAGTCGGTGGACATACAGGCAGATTACAAGCGCACGGAAGTAATACTTACAGAAGCTTCCCTAGGAATGACTGGTTCGATTTCCCATACCGTATCCGAGGCCTTGCAACCCTTTGTTGACGATGCGTCGAACCTCTTTGCCGACTCTGATCTTGCCAGTGACGTTGCGACAGTGCTGTCCACACTCATCGGCAATGTCAGTGCAGCTCCCAGCGCGCAGGCAGCCGCGAACATGGTTGCCGGAATCGTTCCCCAGATTCGGGACAAGCACGAGGTCGCGGCCAGGCGGAAATTTACCCGCCTGGAGCCTTGGCTGGCGGATTTGCTTGACCGGCTCAATGGACTGGTCGAGATACTGCCTGGCGGAGAGGGCCCTGGGCCCAGTCCCGGACCCGTTAGCGCGATCCCCCCGTTGCTGACCGCCTCCCCGATCGGAAACCTCTTCGGGATTATCGATAAGCTGGCGCTACGCCCGTCGCTTCAGCCCGCAAACAGCTTCCGACTTACTCGCACGGTCCAAGAGGCGTTCTCTCCGGCATCGGATATTGCGCCGCGCTTGCTCGCCACGTTCCATCCAGCCGCGGCAAACACTCTGTATAAGGCCTGGTCGGCGATCGAAACGCCTGTTAGCGAAGTTGCGGCCTATGGGATGCGCGTCAAAGCCGGTTTGTTCGCCAGCAACAGTAGCGGATTGCCGCAATACCCCGACAACAAGCTCACAGGTTTTGCTCCCCCGAAGATCGATCCCGACTGGGGGAGTCTGGTAACCGAAGATGATTCTGGAAACCAGCAACTGCTCGCCGTAGCGCTGGACATAGCATCAGAGAATATCAAGATCGGAAGCTGGGTCACGATTGATCGTCCGGTTTTAGACGATCAAGGCCATGCGAAAGGCGGTCGCATAGTTACTCATCACCATGTGACAGGAATTAGGACCGTAAGCATGGCCACGTCCTATGGATTTTCGGGTAAATCCACACAACTAACTCTCAATCCAGCATGGCTCACCGAACTCTCAGACCCCGAGGTCCGAAGCGCAACCGGATCAACCGATCTGTTACGCGGGACCATAGTCTACGCAGGAGCGGAAGAACTCGAACTGACGGAAGAGCCACTCGATGTAGACGTAGAAGGTGACCACATCGAGCTTGCTCAACTCTACGACGGACTCGAGTCCGGGCGCTGGGTGATCGTTTCAGGCCCGCGCACTGACATCCCAAATACTACGGGTGTGGTCGGCACTGAACTCGTTATGATTTCTTCAGTCATACAGGGAGCGCGCGATACCTTGTGCGTGCCCTTTCCCGCGAACTACATTCCATTTTCCGAGATTTACTACACTACCGACGCGAACGCGGATGGCGACCGGCTTGTAGTCGGGAAGCTTCAGGGAGACCTGAGTAGTCAAATTGTCGCTGCAAGAGCAGGGCATCAGAAATATTGCGATCAGGTACAACTGGCTCCCGGGACGTACGTCAATGCTTACGTTCCTACAGCCGAAGAACTGAGAGGAAAGTTCACAGGTTTTGAAGGACTGCTCGCAAGGATCGACACACATCAACCGTATGACGACGCGAACCTCGGCGCCCCCCAGCACGACGGTATATTCGCCTGGCGGATCTCCACGCAGCCGGTCCACACAATCCTCAAACTGGCCAACAAACTCGCCTACACCTACGACGCCGAGAAGGTGACGATCTACGCTAACGTGGTCAAAGCCACGCACGGTCAGACCCAAGGCGAGGTACTAGGCAACGGCGATGCCAGCCAGGGGTTTCAAAAGTTTGCTCTGCACCAATTGCCACTTACTTACTTACCGGCTCCCACGCCACCTGGCGCCGAGAGCACGCTGGTCGTGCGCGTGAATGAACTCGAATGGCACGAAGCCGATAACCTGTTTGCGCTCGGACCGTCGAACCGCGAATACATCACCCAGACCGACGACTCCCACAAGACGACCATCACGACAGGTAACGGCTACCACGGACTGCGTGTACCCTCGGGCACTGGGAACGTGAAGGCCGTTTATCGCAGTGGGACTGGAAAGGCCGGCAATGTGGAGGCGCAACAGATCAGCCAGCTTGCCAGCCAGCCGCTCGGCGTGAAGAGTGTCATCAATCCACTGCGCGCATCCGGCGGCGCGGATCACGACACGCTTGACCAGGCGCGGCGCAATGCGCCCATCGGCATACTCTCATTGGACCGTCTCGTGTCAGTGCCCGACTATGCCGACTTTGTGCGCAAGTTCGCCGGCATCGGTAAGGCCAGCTCCCGAAGAGTCAGCGATGGCCGAAGGATTCTCGTTCACCTCACCATTGCCGGCAAAGACGACGTTCCCATCGATCCCAATTCCGATCTCTACAACGCACTCGTGCAGGCTTTAGCCCAGGCGGGCGATCCCCATGAGCCCATCCAGGTTGATCTGTGCCGGCTGAAGGTCCTGGTGATCAGCGCGGGAGTCAAGATCAAGCCTGACTACAAGTGGGAATCAGTCGCGGCGAACTTGCGGGCAGCGCTCCTTGGCTTCTACAGCTTCGACAGAAGAGATCTTGGCCAGAGCGCGTTTCTGAGTGAAGCCGTGAGCGTCATGCAGGCTGTCGATGGCGTCCTCTACGCCGATGTGCAGAGATTCGACTCGGTTTCCGAGTCAGTGACTGCGCAAGAATTGGCCACCCTCGCCGCGAGCTTGCGTCTGAAGAGTTTCGTCGAAGCCGAACTCGCGCAAGTGGATCCCACAGCCACCGATCCAGCGAAGCGCATTCGGCCCGCGGAATTGGCGATTCTGACGCCCGACATCCCCGACACCCTGATCTTGACGGAGATCACGACATGAGCAGCCAGAACGCAGACCGACTCTACGAACTGCTCCCGGTTGTCCACCGGTTGCGTGACGCCGACCGGGGCTATCCGCTTCGCGGGCTGTTGCAGGTGATTTCCGAGCAGGTGAACATCGTCGATGCCGATATCGCCCAATTCTACGAAAACTGGTTCATCGAGACCTGCCAGGACTGGGTCGTTCCGTACATAGGCGACCTCATCGGGTACGTGCCTTCTTACGACATCGGGGATCCCGGTGGAATTCAGAAAGCGCGGGCCCTTGCGCGCGAGCGCATTCTGATTCCTCGTCGCGAAGTGGCAAATACCATCCGCTTCCGCCGGCGGAAGGGAACTCTCGCAATTCTCGAAGATTTGGCAACCGCGGTCGCCGGCTGGCCTGCCCGTGCTGTCGAGTTCTACCGTCTTCTCAGTTTCCTTCAGAACATCAACTACCTGAACCTGGATCGCGGCCGCACGGCTGATCTGCGGGATGGCGCCGCGCTCGACGATCTGGGCAGCTCTTTCGAAAAGACAGCCCACATCGTCGACGTTCGATGCATCAACGCAAGACACTTTCCCGAGTTCTACAACATTCCCAGTGTCGGAGTCTTCGTCTGGCGTTTGAAGACGTACTCGGTGACCCGGGCTCCCGCGTTTTGCGAGGACGGCAGTCCGAACTGTTTCTCATTCAGCGTGCTTGGGAACGACGTGCCCTTGTACAACCGCAGCCAGCCCACATCGGCGCATCCCCCCGGAAAGCTCAATCTCCCCACACCGATCACGAGGCGGGGCCTGGAACGCGACGAAACCGGCACAACAACCAGGCCGGCCGGCAGTGGCATTCCTTATTATTATGGCAACGGCAAGAGCTTCGAAATATGGACCGGATCGCCCCGGAAACTTGTCGACCCGAAGTCGCTCGTGGTCGCGGACCTGACTGATTGGACTTACCGCCCGCTGCCCGGAAAAGTTGCCATCGATCCGGTGCTCGGCCGCATCGCCTTTGCGCCGATACAGGCCCGCCGCCCGAATGTTTCGGTTTCCTACCAGTACGCTTTCAGCGCCGACATGGGGGGCGGAGAGTATGATCGCAGGCTCTCGCAACCCTCCGTGTTCAGCCTCTACCTGGTAGGCGAGAACGAAGGGTTTAAGCATATTAGAAATGCTCTCGAGCGTTGGCGGTCTGACAAACCCGCCAATGCCGTGATTGAGATCACCGATAGCGGCGTGTATGTCGAGCCGATTAATATCACGCTTCACCCCGGCCAGACTTTGCAGTTGCGCGCTGCCAACCGAAAGCGGCCTGTCATCCGCCTGCTCAATTGGCAGACCTCGGCTCCCGATAACCTGACGATCGCTGGCGCGACCGCGGACGAGGGCAAGGCTGTCGGCGAGCCCACAAGCTGGTTCACTCTCGACGGCATCACTGTCACCGGCCGGGGCGTTCAAGTCCAGGGAGAAGTCGGCGGAGTGACGATTCGTCATTCCACGCTGGTGCCAGGCTGGGGTCTCGACTGCAATTGTGAGCCTTCGCGTCCCTCTGATCCCAGTCTCGAACTTGATGACGCTCCCAACTGTGTTCGCATCGAGCACAGCATCATCGGGGCCATTCATGTCAACCGCAACGAAGTCCGTGAGGATCCGTGCCTGATCTACATTAGCGACAGCATTGTCGACGCTACCAGCAGCGCCGCCATTGCGGTGGGTGCTCCTGAAAGGCTCTGCGCCTACGCGGTGCTCACTATCAAACGCTGCACGGTCTTCGGACAAGTACAGACCCACTCCATCAGCGTCGCCGAGAACAGCATATTTGTGGGCGTGATGCGCGACTGCCGCCGGCAGGAAGGGTGCATGCGGTTCTGCTACGTCAGCCCCGGCTCCCGTACTCCGCGGCGTTACGAATGCCAGCCGGACATGGTCGAACAGGCCGTGCAGGCCTTGGCGAAATCAAGCGCGCAGAAATATACGTTGTCGGCCAGAGAGCGTATGCGCGTTGAGCCGCAATTCAACAACGTGCGCTATGGCACGCCTACCTACTGCCAGCTCTCCGATCTTTGCGCGACAGAAATCACCCAGGGCGCCGACGACGATTCAGAAATGGGTGTGTTTCACGATCTATACCAGCCGCAGCGCATGGCCAGCCTTCGCGCGCGTCTTGAGGAATACACGCCGGCCGGGATGACTGCCGGAATCATTGTTGCCAGCTAGGAGAGGACGATATGAAAGCCGATCTGACCCGCGACACCTTTTACCCTTTTAAGCACTTTACTCGGGTGCTAATGCAGCAAGGCAGGGTTCAGTTGGATGCTGACTTGAATGAACAGGTGTCCATCCTGCTGCACTATTTGCGCACGCTGGCAGCGGACCTGATCGGACCTGCGGGCGGACCAGACGACACTGCCTTTCAGATATCGCCGATCACGCCACCCATTACCAACGATTTCCGAATCGGGCAGGGGCGCTGCTATGTAGATGGCATTCTTTGTGAGGCGGAATCGGTTCCGGTCAAGGTAATCGTGCTCAGCACGCCGCCGATCCCCGGTGTGGTGCAAGTCGACAGTTGGTGCCTCGACGGCGCGGAGCTGCAGGATGCCGCCTACTCACCGCAGCAGGGAGCCGCCTATCTCGAGTTGTTCGACGATGTAGCAGGCACAAATCCTCCGCGCACTCCCGCGTTTCCAGCCACCCTGGTCAACATCACCAATTTCGATCGCATCAATGGCAAAATCACGATTGCCAATTTGCCCAACATCTCTGCTCCGGCGAATCCAAAGCTGCGGCGGATATTCACTTACCTCCGTCAACCTAACTTCATCTACTCCAATCAGGCTAACAACCTCGTTCCACCGCCACTTCCGGGTCCAGCTGTTTCGCTGCAGGTGTATCTCGACGTTTGGGAGCGAGTGATCACATATATCGAGGACAGCAGCATCCGCGAAGTCGCCCTGGGCGGCCCCGACACCGCGGTACGCACCCAATTGGTTTGGCAGGTAAAGACGACGCCGGCGCTCGACGAGACCTGCATGAGCCCGGCACAATTGGCCACGCTTTTTCAGTGGGAGAATCGAGGCAAGCTGAAGGCCCGCGCGAAACAGAGCTCGGTCTCTCCAGATCCGTGCATCATTTCTCCTTCCGCCCGCTATCAGGGACCTGAAAACCACCTCTATCGCGTGGAAATCAATCGCCGCGGACCGGCCTGGGACGGTGCCGAGTCCAGCAAAGGCACGGCCGCTACCTTCAAGTGGTCGCGCGAAAACGGCTCGGTTGCGTTCGGCATTGCCGGAGGAGGCGGAACAAATCGGATAATTCTAGAGACTCTGGGCCGCGACGATCGCTTCGGCCTGAGCGAAGGCGACTGGGTGGAAATACAGGACGACAACTCCGTCCTGTTGATCAAGCCCGCAACCCTGCTGCAGGTGCACGCGATCGATCCCAGCAGTATGGCTGTCACGCTCGATGGCACACCAGACCCGACCGTCGGAGGTAACCTTGCTCTGCATCCTCTTCTGCGGCGCTGGGACTTGCAAGCCGGCGACCCGGCAGAAGGCGGACTGACTCTCGGCAGCGACAATGCCGCTCTCGTGATCGAAGGCACGTGGCTGGAATTAGAGGACGGTGTGCAAATTCTCTTTCAGCCCGCGAGTCCGGTGCAGCCCGTGCCCCAGGACGCAATCACTCACATTTATCGCACTGGAGACTATTGGCTGATCCCCGCCAGAACCGCTACTGGAGACGTGGAATGGCCACGTCTGACCACCGCCGCCGGCAATCTTGAGGTGGATACAAGCGGCAACTCCATTCCCATTGCTCTACCACCGCACGGTGTGAACCATCACTATGCTCCGCTCGCGGTAGTGGGAATTGACCCGGCTGTCGGCGTTTCGCCCAAAAAGGACTGCCGTGCCGTTTCCAACGCAGGCCATGGTTAAAACTGATCTCTGCCGGCTGGATCGTCTGGTCAACCGGGGGCGAAGGTTGGATTGCGTGACTACCGTTCCTGCCAGCCAAAAACCGTATACGGGAGCCACGGCTACGATCCCGTAAGCAACCAGCACTCGGACCTGATCTAATTCGCGAAGCTCCTAATCAGGCTACGGCGCAACCGAACACCTGGAATGAAGGAGCACACTCATTGGATGTCGGAATTACGACTTGTCATGTTAACGGTCGCATTTTACGACACTAAATAGTAATAAGGATGAACTTAGCATTCTCGGGCTCACGACTCGACCACCTGGCCTAAGCACAGGTGACAGATCTAACACTGACCTCGCTTACTTACCTAAATTAAATGACTTAGCTGCGCTGCGAGCTACAATGCCGGGGCGTGGTAGACAGTTCTGTGGCTGCGAGAGGCTCCCAGTTCCATATGTATGTGCGCGGTTCGGGACCAGGTGACCTAACTCCTAAAGTTTCCTTTTAAAATCAATAGCTTACCTTGCAGCACTTGTTGAATCTGGTGGAACTGTGTGCCTTCATGAAACGTGAGGAATTGTGATGATTTGTGCTGCTTTCTTTTGAACCTGTTAGGGTTCGCTTTTTGGATCGTGATGCAATTTTCGGTTCAAGAGTGCTTTCACTGCTACAAAATCATCTACAGATACAGAGTTCCTACGCTGCATGTTTCAAGTGCTCCTATTAGACTCCGCCGACCGGTACGAAATGGCTTCCCCTGTCAAGGAACGGCGCTGTCGCGGGTATCTGGAATCTCTCTGGCCATGAAAGCGGAAAGCCCGTCAGAGTTCAGCGTCACAGCGTCCTGCAAGACGCTTCAAGTATTTCCATCGTGGCACCAAGCAGGCCTGCAAAATTGCACGACCAACGGGTCACCGGTGATGGAACTCGCCATAGGCTCTGGATGTTTTGAGGAGATAATTGTGCGGTCTGAAAATACATGATTTCACAACACAGGAGGGCGGGAAACGACGGCAGCCGGATGCATTGTGATTCTATTGCGAGCAAGCTGTTGAAAACGCGCTCGCATAGTTGCTCCAAATGGAGATACCATTCCCGATGCTCACTCTAACTTCACGATGAAAACGTCGGAACGGGGTTTGCCATCGCTCCCGATACCCAGTTGTGCGTCCCAGTTCGACGTGAAGAGGAGGAAACGACCGTCCCTAGAGACGCTCCCCAAAGGCTGTGTTTGGAAGTAGCGCGGGATGTAGGTGGCGCGATTATGGGCAAAGCGCCACACCGTGGATGCAAGGCCATCGGTTTCGACGCAGAATACTTCCCCAGCGAAGGGCTGATCAATGGTTGGGTCGCCATCGTAGCTGTACGTAGAGCCGCAAACCGGAACGCTGTCTTTCGCATCTACGTTGCTCCAAGTAAACTGTTGCGATTGTCCCCAGTGATGAGGTGGCAAAAGCGGATAAATCAATTGCGTGATTTGAGCAAGATTACTCAAAGGGCGCTTGGCCATTTGCATATCGTCAATGACGCCCGGGCCGTTGACGAAACTCTTGTAGCCCAGAACGGAATAACCCGCGCATTCGAGTCCCGATCCTTTCTTGCATGACGTCACATTTAGTGTCGGGACATCCCATACAGAGAAACCTGCGCCCCTAGGAATTTGTATATATCTGCCATTCCTTGATAGGTACACATGGGTAACGAAAAAACGGTCAGGGATGGCAACCGTCCCCGAAGGCCCCCACTCTCCACCAATTTCCCCGGTTTCCGTGTTGTACCAACGGCAACCGAGCTGCTTGTCGTAGACCACCACGAACATGTGCTTGCCACCCGGAGGTCCACCTTCTGAAATCGAGATGCGGTTGTCGCTTGCCGAGAGACTTACATCGGCGTCGCTCCCAACATCTGGACTCTTTATTAGCGCCGGTCGGGTTCCGCAACTTGTGGTGTCGATTACAGTCGATCTCACACCGGTCGAAAAGTGGTAACGGCTGATCACGAGCGGTGCAGAGGTGCCATAAATTAAGTCGGGATCAGTAAAACTGAAAGTAGGCGCGGCACCAAGTGGCACAAGTCGGCCCTGTCCGGGCTTTGCCCCGGGCAGATAAGTGCGCTTCATGGTAGATGGATCGAAGCCGAAAACCAAGATCTGACCACCGCTTCCCAT
The DNA here is from genome assembly GCA_003224905.1 of Acidobacteriota bacterium. GTDB lineage: Bacteria > Acidobacteriota > Terriglobia > Terriglobales > Acidobacteriaceae > QIAA01. Next base: position 1,120 of record QIAA01000043.1, on the reverse strand, counting down.
CACATAGAACTTATGACCATCAGCGCTCCACTCGTTGGCTTTGCCGCTGGCCTCTGTTCGCAAGAAAGTATCTGGAAGTTTGTAATTGGTCGTTGCATCAGTGACACGAACCATCAACGAGCCGAAATCCGGATCTTTGAAGACTGTGTTCACGGGACGTGGACGCATCGGGCTTTTCTGATGGATCAACCGGTCGGTAATAGCCTTCGGATAGGGTTGGACGCCTTGTCCGGACACTAGACCTGCGAAAACCAGCACCATCGTCATCCATCCACCTAGCGACGGGAGCAGGGATCTGCTGTTCATGGTTCCTCATCTCCAATAAGCAGAGGCATTGTACACTCGCGGCAATCCTGTCTATGGTGGAATTGATGTGCAGGGAGCTATTGGCTCAATCTCGGGCAATCGCGTAGTAACCCATCCAGCGCCAGTGGGCGTATCCGGGCGCGTGGCCCACTTTTGTTTAGTGAATTGTATGCACCATTCCAAATGAGATAAGAGCGAAGGCGTTGTCAAGGGCATAGTTTTCCTGTGCGGTGCGAAGCACCGGTGGGGTTTGCCAGAGAGGTTGAAGGACCAAGACTCTGGAATCTCACCGTGAATCACTGTGCGGCGGAACGTCGTTCCACCAACCATCGATTCGACCTAAGCGTCGGCCATGATTCTGCTATGCGAACATCCCGTCCACTACGGGATGCGAGAGCGCCCAATCAGTTTCTTCGGTCTAGCTCGCGCTGACCAGGGGCACCCGCGGGCTGCTCTCGATGCGAACGACGGCCGGATACCGCTTTTGCGTGCGCAACATCCAGTACAGTCGTATGGCCAACTTGCGCGCCGCTGCCACTTTGGCCACCGCTTTCGGCTTCGAATGACAGCGATGCAAATACTCTTTGCGAAATTGCGGATCCAGACGCACCGCACTCTGCGCCGCTTCCATCAGGAGCATTCTCATCATGCGGTTGCCTTGTTTGGTGATCGCTCCTAACTTCTGCCGTCCGCCCGAAGAGTGCTCGCGCGGAATCAGACCCAGGTAGCTGGCCACCTGCTTGCCGCGCGGGAAACGGCTCACCTCGCCCATGGTCAGCACATAGGCCAGCGCCGTGATCGGACCCACTCCGGG
>QIAA01000080.1 GCA_003224905.1 Acidobacteriota bacterium | reverse complement strand
TTTTCCGGGTGGGGTATCCAGATCCTCGGAAAGCGATCTTCCAGCAGCAGGGTCAGTAATAGTTGCGCGTCCTGGCGATCGGTTTTCTGTTTGCACACTCGTTTCGTGCGGATCTTGGCGGCCTCCCCAATCCATAGCTCAAACTGCAGCTCGCTGAGTAACCGCTCAAACCAGCGTGCATGCCCACTGGCTTCCATCCAACCCGCACCTGTTTCCCGCTCACCTTGAGTTCGCGGTAGAAGTGCTCTGCTTCCTCGCGGTGCCCCAGTTTCCGCTCGTTCAATTCACCTGTGTCTGTATCTACAAACGCCATTTGTTGGAAGCCCGGGTGATAGTCACAACCTATAATGATCATCTTTCGGCTCCTTTCTCCCGAGCCTTGGTTTGGTTAGCGCCACCAAAGTTTACTCGGGCCTGGGAGCCGACATTGTTATGGAATCATTACACTCATTCACCAGCATTACGAGATGAGTTCCACTCGCCAGGCGGGCTTTTATCGAGCTTATTTGTCTCTGCAAAGCTAACCGCTAACTGCCTTCCACCCGGCACTGCTATCCTGATCCTGAACTCCCGTGACAAGCATTTTGCAGGCGCCGCCTCCGGTGCGATCCGCCGAGAGCCGGCTGGTGAGCCGTTTAGTTCTAGGCCTGCTGGTGCTCGTGTCCGCGCTGGTCGGCGCGACCGCCGGCCTCCTGCTCGTCTATTCCACCGATCTTCCCCAGGTCGATCAGCTCCAGCACTACCGTCCCAGCTCCATCACTGAACTCTACGACGACCAGGGACAGATCATCGGTTCGTTCGCCCTGCAGCGAAGGGTGGTTGCTTCCTACGATGATCTTCCGCAGGTTTTGCGCGATGCGCTGATCTCGATCGAAGACAAGGAGTTCTACCGCCATTGGGGAATCAACGTATGGCGCATTGCCGGCGCTGCTTACCGTGACATCCAATCCGGAGGCAAGGTGCAGGGTGGTTCCACTCTCACCATGCAGTTGGCGCGCAACCTGTTCCTCTCTCCTGACCGTTCTTTTCATCGCAAAATCGAGGAAGCACTGCTCGCGATTCAAATTGAGCGGCGTTTCACCAAGCCGCAAATCTTCATCCTCTACGCCAACCAGATCTATCTTGGCCACGGCGTATACGGCTTCCAATCAGCCTCGGAGTTTTACTTCAGTAAACGTGCCAGTGAACTAAACCTGGACGAAGCGGCACTGCTTGCGGGGATGCCGAAATCGCCGGCGTATTATTCGCCGATTGTTCATCCCGACCACGCCATCAAACGCCGCAACCTGGTGATCAACTCCATGCTGGAAGACGGCAAGATCACTACCCAGCAAGCCGCCGAGGCGCGAAACCAGCCGCTGGGGTTGAACGTGGCCCATGACCCGAACTCTCCCGCTCCCTATTTCGTGGAGGAAATCCGGCGCTATCTGGAAGCGAAATACGGGACTGACCAGGTCCATGAAGGCGGATTGCGAGTTACCACTTCGCTGGATACGAAGCTGCAGCGTGCCGCGAACCGCGCCGTACTCGATGGCCTGGCTGCTTATGAACGGCGTCACGGCTGGCGAGGACATCTTGAAAACGTGTCCAAGCAGGATCCGAGTCTAGGCAACTATCATCACGCCGATTGGGACAATGAACCTGAAGTGAATGGCTACATTCACGCCCTGGTGACATCAGTTGGGCCAGCTTCGGCGGCGATCCGATTCGGAGTCTTCACGTCGAAGATCGCACAAGCTGATGCAGCATGGACTGGTCGCAAAATAGCGGCACTTCTCAGGCCTGGCGACATTATCTACGTCAAAGTCTTATCGTTCGAGAAAAATGGCAAAGCCCGTGTAAGCCTGCAACAGGATTCCGGCGCACAGGGCGCGCTGGTTGCTATCGATAATGCGACCGGCGAAATCAAAGCAATGGTGGGCGGACGTGATCCGAACCTCTCCAAATTCAATCGCGCTACGCAAGCGATGCGCCAGGCAGGATCCTCGTTCAAACCCTATGTCTACACCGCCGCAATCGACCGGGGAGCGAAGCCGGATGACACCATCACTGATCAGCCCTGGATTTTTCAAACTTCCTCCGGCCCATACGCTCCCCACAATTATGACGAGAAGTTCGAAGGTACCATCACGCTGCGCCGCGCCCTGGCACAGTCGCGAAATATCCCCACCCTGAAGTTGGCAGACCAGATGGGAATTAAGACTGTTATCGACTACGCGCATCGTTTTGGAATCACCTCAAGCATCCCTGGATATCTCCCGGTGGCGCTCGGTGCCGCCGAGGTCACCTTGCTGGAGCAAACGTCCGCTTACAGCGCATTTCCCAACGATGGTGTACGTATCGCGCCGCGCTACATCACGAAGGTCGCAGACTATGAGGGACGAGTGCTCGAAGAAGATTTCCTGGATGTAAGAGACGTAGTCAGTGCCCGCACCGCCCGAGTAATGACTTCGATGCTGCGCGAGGTGGTCCTGCACGGCACCGCAATCGCTGCCTCCGCAATGAACATACCGGTGGCGGGAAAGACCGGCACAACAAATGACTTCACCGACGCCTGGTTCGTCGGGTTCTCTCCCTCGATCACCTGCGGAGTGTGGATCGGATACGACGAGAAGAAGTCTCTGGGAGCAAAGGAAACCGGCGCCCACGCCGCACTTCCTATCTGGATGGAGTTCATGAGAGTTGCATCAGCCGGCAAAGAACCAGGCGAATTCCCGCCCTTGCCGGAATTACTGGAAAGCAACGTGGCGCAGAAACTGGACACGCCTGATGCCGCACCGGCCAGCGACGAGACCCACTAAGGAGCAGGTCTCAGCATCACAGAGGTTTACTCTGTAACCCTCTGTTACCTCTGTGGTTAAATTAAACACACTAAGCCAAAGCCAGAGTCAGCAGCCGTAGTCATTTTTGGCTTTGGGCTATCTCGCCATTGGCCAGGATTTTCTTGATCGTATCCTCAAATTCGCTCTTACTCTTCAGCCCGAACACTTTGCCGACTATCTTGCCGTCCCGCGCAAGAAAAAATGTTTCCGGCAGGAACTGTACCCCGCCATAAGCATCGCCCACTTCTTCTTTCCCCACCAGGATCGGATAGTTCACACCCAGTTCCTTCGCAAACTTTCCGATGTCTTCTGGGCTGGCATCATCCATAGCAACGCCCACGATCTGCAGCCCCTGTGGCCCATATCGATTCTGCAGCTCAGCGAACCAGGGCATTTCGATCTTGCACGGCTGGCACCACGTCGCCCAGAAGTTCAGCAGCACGCCCTTACCGCGAAAATCAGAGAGATGTACCGTCTTGCCGTCGAGCGATTGCAAAGTAAACTCAGGCGCCGGCTTTCCCTGCAGGCTTGCGATGGGTGTGGTACGTGCGGAGTTACGCCGCGCCATGTGTAACCCGAACACCAGCATGATGCTGACTACCATCGCCACAACAATGATGATGACTGGATCGCGTTTCACGTCAAAGCTCCTCTACAAGGCAAACCGGTTCAAGAATGACAAGTAATTCGAAATAATGGTGAAGCGCCCGAGCACGAGCAGGGTGCCTAAAGAGATGAGAAGCACGCCACTGGCGACCTCCACCGCATGCATGTGAGCGCGGAATCGACTGTAAAACTGGAGAAAGCGGCTGATACCGAGCGACGTCAGTAGAAACGGCACGGCCAGTCCGAGTGAATAGATCGCTAAGAGAAGGATGCCCTTGGTGACAGAATCCTGCGCTGCGGCGAAACCGAGAATGACGGCGAGAATCGGCCCGACGCATGGGGTCCAGCCGAAGGCGAAAGCAAAGCCGATGATGAACGACCCCCAAACCGTGCTGTTGCCTTTCACGCTGTGCAGGCGTGCGTCGGTGTAGAGGGCTTTGATCTTGAACACTCCCGTCAGATGCAATCCAAACAGGATGATGACCACCCCTGCGATCTGCGCCAGCATCGACTTGTAGCGTGCCAGAAGTTGGCCAACTTCGGTCGAGATCGCGCCGAGCGTAACGAATACGACACTGAATCCCACAATGAATCCCATGGAATTCAGCATCAGCTTCCGCAGCAGTTGCGATTCGCTGGATTTAAGTTCCTCTACGCCCGCGCCGGAAATGAGCGAAACGTAGCCCGGTACCAGGGGCAATACGCAGGGAGAAAGAAAAGAAATCAGTCCTGCCAGGAAGGCAGCAAGCGGCAGCGGAAGGGAGCTCATTCTGAGAGTATTTTACCTGTCTCGGAACCGACCGGGCACATCGGCCCGACTGGCTGTCGCAATGATTGGCCTTGGAACGATGCCGGATACGCGGCTTTGCGGCCCTCCGCCAGGCATCTCGCCGATAGCTTTGCGGATGAACCCAGGTGGAACAACGGCGGTGAGTACAGCACGATTCTTGTCCTGTTCAATCTTAAGACTGTCAAAGAAATTCTTTACGTCTTTGTCCTTGTCCTGGCTTCCAACATTCATCTCTGCGCTGTGAAACACGTTGAGAAAGGTATTAACTTGAGCCGCTACTTGTTTGGCATCATTTTCATCGTCGGTCATTGCTTCGGCCCTGATATGAACCGAACCGATATACCGCGCAGAAGCGACCACCACCGCCGGTTTGCTGAAGAGGAAAGACAGGAAGGAAGAATTAGCGGCGCTCTCTCTGGACGGTTGCACTCGGAAGATCCCCCAGGCCAGGCTCGCGATCGGTATCGATTTGTAATATTGCCGCAGCAGCGCAGGCCCCCCAAACGGAGAGGCCAGCTTACGAGACCGGTCGATTATCCCGCGGATCACGAACGGATCTGCGTGGTTGGAGGCTGCAACCGTGTCTACCCCCAATAGAGCAGCTCGAAGCGTGCGCCCTTCAAGGGGAATGCTATAGATATCGATCGAGCGGTAGTTCTCGACCGAAGTCGAAATGCGCTTGAGGTATGCGCACAGACGTTCGCTGTCGATTTTCCCAATGAAGATCTCCGAGAAGCGCGGAGGCTCCGCAGGGATAGACCGTTTCTCCGGATAGTGAATCGCGAACGCCGCCTGGTCGAGATCCCGCTCAAACTCAAACCCGGTCGCCTGGAGGAAGCGCTCGTACTCCGGATCGTGGGATACCGGCGGTAGTTGTCCAGTGATATTGGCGCGGCGTATCCATTTCAGGTTGACATAAAGAAACCCGTCCCCGCCGGGAAGCAAGCGGGCCGGTTCGGGAGGGGCATGTTTGCGGAGCTGCACTATAACCGTCAGCGCCGCGGCAACCAGCAGTACACCCAGCAGGACCGGGAAGCTGCGTCGTATGCGCATGTAAGCTGAATTGAAATGATAGCATTTTCAGGGTAGTTCTTCGTGCTAAACCCGGCAGAAGGGTGTTTCCAGGGCTATCGGTAGTGGTGCAGTTTGAATCCTCTCATCTTACTATCGCAATGGAGGCATGGAAACCTGCCTCGCTGAAAGCCATGCCGCCGCAGTCAAACATAATGTAATCACGATTGAGAAAGCGATGGGTATGATAAAGAGATATCTCCAGCTCACAACCGTTATGGCGGCGAAGCAAAGGGCGAACGCCCACGTCGCGCCGCGCATGAGCGCCAAAGTCGCTGCCGGAAGGCCACCTAGCTGCCATGCCAATATCGCCGCGAATAGATAAAACACGCCGACAGAGAATCCGGCCGCCACAAAGAGGTCCCAATACGTGCGGTTGAACCCTTGCACGTAAAAGTGAATTGACCGCATTGAGCCAAGAAGGACATCAACTCCCCATTTGGGATCAGACTGGCGAAAGCCGAGTGTATGTCCTACCGCGAAAAGCAGCAGAAGAACAGCAGCGATTCGATAAAACATAGATGCTTTCATTCTTGCCTCGAGAGATCACGGCAGCGGGCACCACTATCCTGTCGCGTAGGTTCAAACCGTACCACTACCCCGGCTATCTAGCTGGTTGCACGTCAATTGCCGTTATGATAACTTGAATTGTCCCGGACATAGCTGAGGGATTCAGGGCGTGCTGTCTCTTGAAGATAGTCGCGCCAAACTGCTGGCGTAGCTCAGCTGGTAGAGCATCTGATTTGTAATCAGAGGGTCAGGGGTTCAAATCCCTTCGCCAGCTCCAGGATCGGGTTTCCGAAATAAGCAGGACGTTTGCGCGGCGCGGCGGCATTGGCAGGTTTCTAGCGGCACTCCAAGGAAGCTTTTCCAGTTGCGGTGAGGGATGCGCAAAAGGAGTTTTGCGCGCTTGCCGTTCCTTATACTGGAGTATCTGCTGCGGCACAACCCTCCGAGCGCATGTTGCAAACTCTGGCGAAGGCTGCCGGAGGAGTGGAGAGCCGAGCAATCGGCATTTTCTGCACAGGTGGGTGAGTGGTTAAAGCCGGCAGACTGTAAATCTGCTCCTCCTAGCGAGGTACGGAGGTTCGAATCCTCCCCTGTGCACCAGAGATTCAAGTGAAGCGTTTAGGCATAGCGCTGATTGCATACGTCGCGCTGGCAATTTTGACCTGGAGCACGATCGACGATCAGCGTATTCGGGTGGCCACGGTTGCGATTCTCCTGCTGTTTGCGGCGAAGACGTGGCTGCGGCGCAAAGACGTGATGCATCCGGATGGCGAGAGCGAAACAAGGTGACTTTTTTGGCGTTGTTTGGGTTTTGCTGAAGGCTGACGGCCGAAAGCCGACAGCTGCTTTTCGCCGATGTAGCTCAGTTGGTAGAGCACTCCCTTGGTAAGGGAGAGGTCACCAGTTCAATCCTGGTCATCGGCTCCAGAGATTGGGAAGGGCACGAGTTCACTCGTGCCAAGTGTGAGTGTCAGCTGGAGCGGCTTTAGCCGCTGAGCTTTTTGCTGAGGG
>QIAA01000120.1 GCA_003224905.1 Acidobacteriota bacterium | reverse complement strand
GTTTGGCGATCGTTCGGGATCTCGCCGAACTCTACGGGGGCAGCGTCACGCTTGACGCTTCGCCCGTAGGTGGTCTGCGCGCAACTCTCCGCCTGCCCTCGTAAATATTAGGTAAGGCCTGGTCAACTTCAAGCGGTTCGCTGAAAAACGTTGTCGTCAGACCTCATCCCCGCTGAAACACGAACTGAGAACTCACATTGGGATTGGTACAGCGAACGGGGGCACTTCAGTTTAACTCGTGGATAGTTTCCAGGAGTTTTTTCGGGTCTTGTTCGGCAGCCGCTCTTGCCGCAAGCTCTCGCCAGTTCTTTTCCTGCATTCTGCCCTCACTCGCAAGATGCGGATTTGGCACGCTGTCGTTTCAGCAAAGTAGCGACTTCGTCTAGCAAATCAGCCGTTTCAGTTTCACCTTTGCGGAGCCACGCATCGGCAACTCCAATGACTTCTCCTGGCAACGATTGGTAGGCGGAAAATATGATGATTGGAATATCAAACTTCAACCGCTTCATCCCACGGGCGACAGACACACCGTTCAGACCCGACATCCAGTAGTCCAGAATGACCAAATCGACTGAGTGAGCTTTGAACAGCTTGAGGGCTTCCTGCCCAGATTCGGCAGTGATTACCGTATAGCCTTCGGACTCTAGAAGTAGTTTTCGGAGAAATAGCTGCGAGGTCTCATCTTCAACACAAAGGATTGTCGCAGAGGGCGAAGTGGGCGGCGACACGGTAACTCCACAGGCTGGCGCGTCAGCAAGTCAGGTCACAGTATCAAGGTGATAGCCCCTTCTCAATACAGGAAAGCCTGTAGAGGTTTGTAGCTCAAAGTAGGAAGGAAGCCGATTTAGCATCCCCCAAAAAACCAGCGGCAGTATCGCAGCCGTGATGAGAGCCATCTGAGCAACGAGCGTGCAACATGGAAATCGAGGAAATCCGCCAGGAGCTTCTCCAGCTTTTCCGAAGACAGATGGAAGCCTTAGAGTCAGCAACCTTTGTGGGCATGACCGACGAAGATTGGCGTGAATACGACGAGAGACAAGCCCGCATTCATGCGCTCAGCGAGCAGCTACGCTTGAAACCCGCAGCATAGCTGCGTAGCCCATCCGTCCCCCTGCTTTAACACCCTCGTGCCATTTACCGAATGAGCCAACGCGCCTAGCGTAGTTCAATTGACGTGGGGTGTTGTATGGAGTTTTTCTTAGCGCACAGAAGCAAAGAAGGCACTTTGCGTGTTCTGCCTTCATTTCACTTTCCAACCGCAAACAAGGCACGGGACAAGATTGCGGAGCTAAGGCGTCTAATCGAAGTGGACCTTCAAGTCGTGAAAGTCTCTAAACGCCGAGATTCGGTTTCACTCTGCTCGGCTGCCTAATCGTCAGGGCTCCCAGGAGTACGAAAGTTTAAGCCGATGTCGCATGGTACTAACTTGAGCGACATCGGGGATGCATTTGTGCATTTCGAATTTGTTCCGCAGGGTTTGCTCAGCTTCTACTGGCTTGCCACCCAGCTCTCGTGGAGTGAAGAATTTGAGCTGGCATCTCTCGCAAGTCGCCAAAAATGGCGTGGTACCCATATATTTAAGAATTTTCAAGAGTCGTTGTTCAAGCATGATGAGGCCAGTCTTTCACCGATTTTAGGAATTTGCCAAATAACTGCAATTTGGCGCAAGTTGGCACACCCACTCAAGCCACAGTGGAAGTACTTTCTCCAGTGATTACGAGCATCAAACCCCGTCGCGGATAAGGAGGGGTTTCATGTCGAACCAAAATGTCCCTGAAATTCGTTTACTGTATCCCGAATGGCAAGTTGAATACACGGAAGCATTGCTCGAAGCCGACCCTAATAGGCTGTTAGGCCGCTTGCGGGCAGCAGAAGCAGCAATTTCTAAACGGCTGGAGTTCTAATCGAATGATCACGAAGGGCAGGCTCTAAGAGATGCCTTGAAAGCCCTACAAATGCTCAAACAAGGTGAGGGTGCTTTATGACATTGGGAGAAGCACTTTGCAAGAAGTACGCTTTGACAAGTTTCAGAAATGGAGGCTGCTCGTTGGCGATTCTGGCGATTAATGAGGCGCTCGAAGCGGCGGCGGTGATTGCGGAGGAGCAGAAACAAGTAGATGTCGCAGCTCGCATTCGCAGCCTGAGGTGGTCTGAAACGGAGATGAGTATTCCCCAAGCTGCGTAGTGGAGAACAGCTTTGATGGAGCAGCCATCAGGCAGTGTAGTCGCCACGCTACGAGGTACTGGGGTAATGGACGACCTCATACAAGAGACTATCGACTCCGCAAGACGTCTTATTCACACTGAACTGGAGACAGGTTTAACGCTTGCCAGAGTCGCTTCCGTGGCAAGATATCAGGACAAAATCGACCGCAATCGGGCTAACGCACGCAAGGCATACGACACTGCTCTCAAATACATTGCTCGGATTGCGCTCCCAAGTGGCGAATCTGCCGAAATCCAACACAAACTCGAAAAGTTGAAGCGGGAGTTGCAGCAACTCGGAGAGGCTATATAGGAAATTGCTGGCTGCTTGCGCGAACTGACGCTTCCTTGAAGTATACGGCAGGGAACGTTCATCATCAGTCCCCGACCAGCCACGCCAAAGCTTCTTCGCGAGTCGCAAAAATTGGCAGTTCGCGACGGGAGAAGATTCTCATTTGTTCGTAGAATCCCTCCGGTAGAGTCGCTGTCCCTATTAATGCCGATTTCTTCACAAAGGGCTTATCGAACACGGCTGTTTCTTTCATGGTCCTCAGCGCATCATGGTCGAACGATGCTCCCGTGAAATCTGTAAGAATCAGGACCGAGCCACGAGGCTGTACCGTCACATAGTCTGGAACTGTGCGCGAAAGCTTCTCGACCTCATGAGCGAGGCACTTGGAGAAATCGACGAGAAGAATCCTTTTGCCTTGATGATTGATGAAGCGGATACGCTCGCCTGTGGGTAGCACTGCATTACTCCTAATTGGTGTTTGCCAAAATTGCACATAATGGGCAACCCGATTTTGCTGGACATCGCCTCGAAGGAGATGAGCAGAGTGAGGCGTTGGCAATATACCAAAGATTCCCGTCCAGTTGCTGGTGGGCGGGCCGGGAGTCAAACCCAGATTTGCAGCTTCGGACGCTGCCGTGTTGTTCGATTACACTACCCACCCATCTGGAACTCGCCCCGGGAATCCAACCCGGATCTCTTCGTTAGGACCGAAGCGTCATTATGCCTTAGACCACGCGAGCCTAAATAAATGTGGAGGGGATGCAGAGAATTGAACTCTGATCTCAAGGTTCGTAGCCTTGTGCCCTCATCCGTTGGACCACATCCCCACATTGGAAGCGGCAGAGAGATTTGAACTCTCATCGTCCGAGGTAGAAGCTCGGAGCATTGGTCCGTTATGCTATGCCGCCTCGTTGTTGCTCTTGGTGCGGGATGTGGGAATCGAACCCACTTCGTCTCGCTTAAAAGGCGAGTGCATATCCATATCTGCCAATCCCGCGAATCTGGTGGGTGACGCTGGAATCGAACCAGCCTGGTCTCGCTTAAGAGGCGAGTGCATCTGCCATCTCTGCCAGTCACCCATCTTCAACATCAAAATGGTGCAGGATGTTGGAATCGAACCAACGCCTCGCGGTTATCGACTGCGGGCTCGACCTTCGAGCTAATCCTGCATGGTGCGCCGTTCGGGAGTTGAACCCGCATCTGTTGGGTGTAGGCCAACTATTCTGGTCCGTTGAACTACCGGCGCGAAAATTTGGTAGAGGGTGCAGGAGTTGAACCTGCCTGGCCGCGCTAATCTGGCGCCGAAGTGGGTATAAGCCACTGCCCCTCACCGGAGGCCCCTCCATGGTGGCTCGCGATGGATTCGAACCATCCGCGACGGCTTGTAGAGTCGAGGACGAGCGCGGGTACTGACGCCGAAGCGTCGCCCCGTTTCCCATCCCCGCTCATCAAACCGGACGTGCCCGTTTCGAGCATCCGGCTTTCCGATGGACTTCACCGCAAGGCTCACGCAATGCGCGGAGGCGGGCCAAGCCGAAGGACTTTGAGCTCGCCAAAGATCCGCTGATAGCCATAGTGCTCGGTGCCTCGCGACTGCACCTTATGGCGGCGTCTCAGGAAATACCGTACGCGCTCGGCGACGTAATTGTTGACTTCTCGGTACGCCGTGGCGCGGGAGCCGTAGGAAAAGTAAGCCGACCAGCCTCGCAGAATCTGGTTGAGGCGGGCGCGCACTGCTTCCCACTCTCCAACGTTTACGGGTCTCAATAGGCCTCCCACTTTCTGCTTGATGCGTTGCCGACTCTTCTTCGACGGACTGGCTCCCAGATACCAGTGACCATCCGGCTTGTAGCGATGCGGCCCGAACGTATAACCCAGAAAGTGAAAGCTCTCCTTGCGTGCTGCCTTGATGCTGGTCTTCGCTTCATTCAGAGTAAGGCCGAGCCGCGTCATCACGCTGCGCGTCCAATCCAGTGCTTCCGCCGCATGGCCGCGGCTGAGAATCACAAAATCGTCCGCATACGTGACTACTTGAGCGCGGAAAGCCTTGCTCTTTCCGGTAATCTGCCAGTGCTTGAGGAATCGGTTCATATACAGGTTCGCCAGCATGGGGCTGACGATTCCGCCCTGTGGGGTTCCACATCGGTGGCTTCGTCCTCCCGTCATGTGCCGCTTACCGTTTTCGTCCCGTTCCTCGACCGGAGCTTGCAACCACATCTTGATCAGATGGAGCACGTTCCGGTCCACGATGCGCCGCGCCACAGACTTGAGAAGCTCTGTGTGCGGAATCGTGTCAAAGTACTTGGACAGATCAGCGTCCACTACATCGGTGTAGCCTTCAACGAGCAGTTTGTGCACTTTCTGGATCGCGTCGTGCGCGCTTCGCTTCGGTCGGTAGCCATAGGCTTCTGGCTCCAGATCGGCTTCGAAGATCGGCTCCAACACCAGCTTCGCGGCAGTTTGCACCGTCCGGTCTCGAATCGTCGGAATACCGAGCGGCCGCTCTCCGCCGCCGGGCTTCGGGATCAACACCCGTCGCACCGGTTGTGGTTTGTACGTCTTGTCGCGCAGGTCTTTCCTGATTCCTTCCATCCACTTCTCTAACCCTTCCGTCTCGATCGCCTCGAAGGTCTGCCCATCTACTCCTGGCGCACCTTTATTAGCTTTTGCCAGTTCGTAGGCATGCCTCAGAACATCTTCGCGGTAGATCTTGTCGTAGAGCAGATAGAAGCGGAAGTCAGGCTCTTGCTTCGCCTTTCGATACAGCTTTCTCTGAAGTGTCCGGATCGCAATCGGTGTTTCCAGGCTCATCGCCAATCACCCGTCCTCTTCTTCTTCAAAAGCACGTCCAAAGTAAGGGTCCTTCCCTCCACCGGCGTTACCCGGCTTCGTTGGTACATCTGACCCTCTCCGACTCCCAGACAGGTCGTCGCCTTTTCTGCGACGTTGGAGGCGCGACCTCCGCCCATCTGGGCCTCCCCCAATTACCCAGACCGCCTTCTCTGTATGCCGTGCTCAATACCCCGGCGGACTGGATCAGGTGCACGCGTTGGTTTCTTCCCTGCCCATGCAGCCTTCCCCGTCTCATAGGCGGGTCGGCGTCCACGACTAAACTTTCGAGGCCTGCTCAAGCTTCACTCGCGTTACGGCCTGCAGAGTTGCTCGCCCACCCTATGTGGGCTTTGTCACGAGGCTTCATCGCAGCCGGTTTCCCAGCTTCAATACTCGTTAGCTACCAGACCTAACCAACATCTGTCCGGGCGGGTCCTTCCCCCGCTGGTGATCCGCGCCGTTGGGGCGCACTATGAGAGCCGCGTTCTTCCTACTGAACTAGCGAGCCGTGTGTTCCCTCGAAAGTTGGCTGGCCGGGCAGGATTCGAACCTGCGCATGGCGTGAGTAACAGTCACGTGCCTTTCCAGCTTGGCTACCGGCCAAAAAGCCGAAGGCCCCGATTTAGTCGGGGCCTTCGAGAATCGAATCTGAACTTGGAAAATTAACGCATTAGTCAGACCAATCCCGAGGGCCGAGCGCGATTGACGCGCCGTCTCATCATGGATTTGGTCTTTATCGTCATTTTCGAAGCTGAGTATAGCACGCCTCAGGAAAGAGGTCGCACAAACACTTTGGGCAGTACCGACGCTCTCCGGTGAACAATGCTAGCGTCGCTCGTCGTCTATCCGCTTCCAGATCCTTTCGGCTAGCCAAATACTGTCGCCGATGGCAGCGACAACCTTTGGGCTGTTCTTAATCTCCTCTAGCGCCAAGCGAACTGCGCAAATGAATGCCGCAGCGATAAGGAGAGCACTCTTGGAAGGTTCTGACACGGAGCCAATGGTTAGGCGAATATAGGCGAAAGGTCAACCATTCGGCCAAATGCGGACGCGGTTGCCATCAGCCCTGATCGCTCGCGGCGCCGGCTCTCAGTCTCCTCAATTCATCGAGGCAGGGAGCGCAATTTCTGACGTGGTCGAGAAGGGTTTCCGATTGGAAGCTCTTAGGTTCGAACGCCAAAACGCGAAGGGCCGCTTCTCTCGGACAGTTGGCCCGGTCAGGGTTGGGGTGATCCTGATGTACGACCCGGTCAAAAGCATCGATCAATTCTTTCTCGAATCTTGCTGCTTCGCGCATTTCAGCGTGATGATATCGCACCGGCAGGACCATACTAAAAACAATTCTTGAAAATGCGTGAGATACATTCCCGTTTCGCTGCCATTTATAGGTAGAAGAACCTTGTGGGACTGCCAACGCAGGTTGGACTTGCCAATGCAGGAGCCAGAGTGTGTCTCAACTCGCCGCACTTTCCGTTGGCCCGGAGAGGCCAGGGAGATGGTCCGTGCGTATCTGTTTGAAGCTGAGGCGGGGGCCGAAGGCGCTCCGACTGACTTGAAATCGCTCATTGGGAAACTGGTTCAGGTTTCTGGAAACCCCAGGGACGCGTGTTGGAGGTTCGCGCGGCAAGCCGGTATTGCGTCAAAACAGGCGTACCGGCCTTGGACAAGAAAAGAGCAGCAGAAGCTGCTCGACTTGATCGCCATCCACCCGGTACAGGAAGTGACGGTTCTGCTTCGTCGCTCGCCGGCATCAGTTCGGTCCATGCTGCAACGTTTAGGGGCCACCGCTAGGATGGGACAGGACTGGTTCACGAAATACACCTTGGCGGAAGCCTTGCACATTCGAGCGGAAGATGTGCAGAGGTGGATGGACCGCGGCTGGCTACAATGCCGGAGTGTTCAGACGGGCAGGTTGACTAGACAGATCATTGAGGCAGACGATTTTTGCACGTTCTGCAAGGAACATCGATCAGAGATCCTCGGCCGCAGGCTGAATGCCGACCGGCTCAGCTTTGTGCAAACATTCGTGTTTCCGCCCAGTCACATGGAACTCCTGCCGGTGCGGGAAAGTAAAAAGGAACGGGCGGCATACGAAGAACAGATGAAAAGGAATACAGAGTCCTCACGGTCGACCGATGAAGAAGACGACGATTGGGGCATCAGCGCCTAAGCGTCCTTCATCGACTCGGCGTGCTGTCGGCGGCTCGCTGTCGCAGTTCGCTTATCTCACGCCAGAATCCGTTGCGAACCACCGCAACCGATGTTCCAAGGAGTTGGGCTATCTCTTTCCAGTCGAAGCCGGCCCACCTGAGCGCCAATACTGTGCTGCTCCTATCGCTGAGATGGCGTACGATCCTCTCCAGATCAAGGCGCGCATCAACTTGACGACGCCAACTGTCGTCAGCGGTGCGGTTGGCAAGGTCGCTTGATCCCCCAATCGATTCAATCCGATTGACCTTGCCTGCACGCCTCTTGAGTGCTCGGGAGAAGGCCAGCAAGAGGAGCCCCTTCATATTGCGTCCGCACGAAGGAGCAGCCTGCCTATCCAGATACCGGGATACCTGTGCAACTGAATATTCCATCAGCTCAGCTGCGGTTGCATTGTCGGCGAGAACGGCCTGCGTTCTCCGGCAAGCCTCGTGCCAGATTTCCTGGGCAGCCAATCGCACGTCAGGGCGGATCGGCCGGCCGACGTCGTCAACCTCTCTGTCCCACCAGGTAAGTCGTTTCATCGATACAGACATAAATCACACCTGTGACGACGGCAGAGAACAGCACTGCATGTCGTCGGTTGTGCCACCAACTTTTCCCAGTCGACCGGGAACAACCATGAGATTGGAACCCTGGACGGAAAACCGGACAGAATCGAAGCGAAAGAAGGACTGTTGAGAAGTTCCTCGCATCCGTGGAAGCGCTGCATAGCACTGCCCCAGACCGCAGGTTGAAAGGAACGGAACGTTTGGAGTAAAGCAGAGGACCATCGACGCTGCGCAAGTGGCGAGTGTGCGCGGGCCGCAAGGGCTTTTCTTTTCTCGGGCTTACATGCCGAGGCCGTTTTGATCCTGAGGATCGAACAGAATGCGCCTGAGAGAGGTATCCGCTTTGCGCTGGCTTGAGATTGGCTGGCCGTCATCCCTACTGCGCCATCCATGACGGAAAGATGGACAGTATGGTGACTCACTCTCGATTTTGAGTGGTGCCTTTTCTTAAGGCTGCCCGGAGTTGCGGACAGAGCTTCTCCAATGCGGGTTCGTTCTAGCTGGCTTTCTGCCTCTTCACCTTTGCCCATCTGGCTCTTTGGGCAGCGGCGATTTTTCTCCGGGCTGCAACCGACAGTCTTCTGCGAGGGAAGGAGTTGCCGGTGCCGAGATGATTCAGCGCCCTCAGTGCTGCGTCCAAACGCGCTACCAGTTGCTGCGCGTTGGCGCGCTCTTTCTTTAACTGCCGGACAACAGCTGATAGGCCAGACATCAGGATCTCTTCGGCCAGAGATCACAACAGACGCTAATTGGCCTTCTGGGGCTCATAGAGGGGAACGTCTTCGGAGATCGCAAGCACGCAGTCCTGCCCATCGTAGTGGATCCTGTCCGCGGAATAGGTGGTGAGCTTGAGCTCTCCTGCTTTGGTGCGGAGTCGTGCTATGGCATTGCGGATGGAGATGCCCTTCTGTAGTTGTGCCAGCATGAGCATGCGGTCGGGCGGGTCTTCCCAAATTCTTAGTTCGTAAACGGTGTGCCCGATCAATTCTGCACGGGTGTAGCCGTAGCGGCCCTCAAATGCCACGTTCACGTCTAGAAACCGCCCGTCCTTCATGGTGGTGATCGAGAATGGAACCGGGCTGGAGCGGAACACTCTCTGGAACCTATCCTCGGACACCTTGCGCCCTGCTTCCGATTCTTCCAGCGCCCTCTTCGCCTCGTGCAGATCCTTGACGCGCCTTTCGAGTTCGGACCCATAAATCGAGGCGCACTCGTACAGACGCGAATTCTGAATGGCGACGGCGGCAGGAATTGCGAGCAACTGGGTGCGCCGCAGGTCTTCGTTCGTAAAACTGTTCGGCACGGAGCGACCCACGGAGAGCAGGCCAAGAGTCTGGTGGGACGCTACAAGAGGAATGCAGAGCCAGGAACGCAGATGGTCATGGTGTTTGAAAGTCTTCCAATCGGCTTCCTGCCTGGTGTCTGATAGCAGCACACTCTTTTGACTCTCCAGGATCCGTTGCAGGAAGGGGACTTCGACGGCATTGAGCGTCAACGGATAGTCTGGTTTCTTCTTGGGTTGCTGGTTGTGTAGTTTTTCCCGCGCCACAAATAGACGAGTTTCCCCCTCCAGGAGCCAGATGCGGGCACATTCGCAGGACACGAGATCACTCAAACACTGGAGCAGGACATCGAGAACAACATTCATGCGAAGATCCTGGGTCAGGGCAAGCGTTGCCTTGCGGAGTGCCTCGGACTCCGACCAAGCGCTTTCTGCCAGTGCCAGGTTTTTGGCGACCTGTTCCTCTGCGTGTTTCTGTGCGGTGATGTCCTGCGCCGTTCCTACCAGGCGGGAAATAGTCCCATCCTCGTTTCGTATCGGAAACCCCCGCACAGCGACCCATCGCACTTCGCCATTCGGCCACAGGACACGAAATCTTTCATCAAACTGTCCGGTGCGAGTTGCCTCTTCCAACCTGCCAAGGACGCGAGCGCGATCTTCGGGATGGATCGCCTCCTCATAAGAGGAAGGGTCTTGTTCAAGGCTCTCGCAGGAACGGCCGGTGATGGCCTCGTAGGCCCGGTTGACGCGGAGTGCCTTCTTGGTCTTCGCATCCAGCATCCAAAAGACTTCCTGGATGTTGTCGGCCATCTGCTGGAAGTCGTGCTCGGTGGTGATCAGGGCGCCAGAGGTTTGGCGATGTTCGCCTTCCAGATGCAGCAGGAATCTTCCGTGCACAAAGATTACCGTTGATATGGCCAGGAGCAGAATGAGGAAAAGTACGGGCGAGACTTCAAGCCGTTGAAGCTTGGCTCCAAACACCACCACGGACAAAACCACTGAGACCACTGCGGCTACAATCGAAATGATCCGCCATACTTGACCTGGGGCGGTGTTCGAAGGAGATTTGGGGCGCAATGGACCAACTGAAGGCATTGCATGTACCGCGGGAGAGGAATCCGTTTCGGGGGCGATAGTACCCGCCCGCCTAGAGTGCGTCAAGGCATTCGCCTCTTCTGGGATTCTCCAATTGCCGAACTCGTACGACCAGGTCGCGACAAGTCCTTGTTCGTTGCGGTGTAAGTCTCATGGTCCCTGAAGACCAGATGGTCAGGGCGTAAACTCGTGCATGAGTCTTTGGTCGGAGCAACCGCCTACCCTGGTCCGTCCAAGGGATCATCCATTAGGCGCTCTGCTCAAATCCTGCTATAATGTAGGTACGTTGCTACATTACGGACAGTTGATATGGCCATCACAAAGCTATCGAGCCGGGAGTTCAATCAAGACACAAGCAGAGCGAAGAGGGCTGCCAAGCGGGGGCCTGTCTTCATCACGGATCGAGGACGACCATCTCACGTACTGCTCACGGCTGAGGAGTACGAGAGGATTGCGGGAGGGCAGAAGAGCATTGCGGATCTGCTGGGAATGGCGGAAGCGGCCGAAATTGAGTTTGAGCCACCTCGGCTTATGGGCAAGTTGCACGAGCCCGCGGATTTGGGCTGATGTACCTCCTCGATACCAATGTAATTTCTGAGTTAAGAAAAGCGAAGAAGGCGCATCGAAGCGTCAGAACATGGGCCCAAGGCCTTCCCGCTACCAGCCTCTACATATCCGCAATATCAATCCTGGAGTTGGAGATAGGAATCCTTCTCGTCGAGCGGCGTGACCCGAGGCAGGGCACGATTCTTCGGGCTTGGATGGAGGGGCACGTCTTGCCCACATTCTCTGGACGCATTCTAGCGATTGATACAGCCGTTGCCCAGCGCTGCGCGGCACTGCACGTACCAAATCCTCGCTCGGATCGTGATGCTCTCATCGCCGCCACAGCATTAGTTCATGGCATGACGGTTGTGACAAGGAACGTCACCGACTTTCAGCCCATGAGTGTGGCATTGGTCAACCCTTGGCAGTCTTAGAGTTGAATGTGAAGGCCACAATGGTAGCGATGTGCGCCGGACTTTAGAGTTCCCGGTGTTCCGCATGTCTGGTTCGCTCGGTGTGCCCGCGACCTTGGGATTCAGGGCAGGCACAAAAGGGCTTTTCTTATCGTGGCCATGATAATTACCATGGCCATGATAGTTACCATGCCCTAAACGACTTCCCCATAGTGCCAAGTTCTATCCAAGACGAATAGGCCATGCGGCCGCGATCCACCTTATCTGGTTGATTTTTAAGGAGCTGTTCACTCCCGAACCTCGTCCCACCGTCCCTGACGCAGAAGCAGCCCTCTGCCTCGTGAGTATCCCTAGGGCATTTCGCCCGTAAAACCCACCATTGCCATTTTCACGCAGCAATCACATCCCAAGGCTTCCGGAGGAACCCATGAAACTCCGTCGCAATGAATTGTGCCCGGTTCACCGATCTGCCTTCTGTTGTGGCCGTGAACCGCAACGAAAAGTACGTAGAGTGAGCCTGGGCATTCAACGTATCGAAGATCCACATCACCCGAGAGGATATCGGGAACTCAGATCACCAGGGGAGATGCGAAAACTACTGAACCGGAAGATCGTGGAACAGGACCGGAAATGCGCCATCTGCCACAAAGAGTTCACGGACTTCAACGACATCGTGCCAGATCATATCCATCCCAAGGGAATGGGAGGAGCATGGAGAGATGACCACCGAGACAATATTCAAGCAACACATTGGTGGTGCAATTCAGAGAAGGGATCAAGCCGACCGGACTGACGGCCCCATCAGCCGCCGGTCGCGTTCAAAGGCTCCAATTCGGCACGAAGCTAACATGGAGTGTGCAACCGGTGTGCCTTGGTCCTGGCCTGAGCGGAACGTTATTACCGCTGTAAAGGAAGGACGAAACGAAGGTTTGAAGTCGCTTATGTTCTCTAGGACACTTCCGACTGTCCAGCATCGGCACTTCACCAATATCGCTGGAGAAGTGAAGAAGTAGAATGCGGTTGTTTTGCAGTCGCCGTAGTACCCAGATCTGCTGTGTAGGGCAGCTAATCCCAGCCCTGGGTCTCCCATAATGAGAGCATCAAGCATCGACGTTCGTTGCCCACGCGAAAGAATCTAAGCGTCGTTTTCGATGCTGCCAATCAGGCATACAGGTGGTCAGTAGCCGAAAGAACTTTTCGTTGTGGCCATGGATCCGAAGATGGCAAAGCTCGTGGACGATTACGTAGTCAATGCAATGGGACGGAACCTTGATCAACTCTGAATTCAGGACGATGCTTGCTGTACACGTGCAACTACCCCACCGCTTGTGCATTTTCTTCAACCGAAGGGTCGGTGCTGGAATACCGAATCGCTTCACCTGCTCGTAGCACAGCTGAGCCCGCCGCGGAATGAGTCTCTCCGCGTGGGCTCGATACCAATCTTCGACCAGATCACGAACTCGATGAGTATGGCCCGGTGTCGGCGTGCATACGTGCAGATAGCGACCAATCAATTTCACACCGTTGCTGTCGGCTGTGTGCAACCTAAGTCTGTACTGTCGTCCTAGGAAAACATGGGTTTCCCCGCTTATGTACTGCCTTCTAGGAATTGCAGGTGGAGCTTGACGGAAGTGCTGCAATTGTCTGGCGATCCATGCTGCACGGCGCGTAACGCGTGCCTGTATCTGAGCCAGACTCTTGCCCCTTGGTGCTTTCGCTTCTATTGTCAAGTTAGGGTATACGCTAATGCTCAGACGCGTGGTTTTGGTACGCACCAGGCCGAATGAGATCGTCTCACCGTTGTAGGTGATTGCGGCGTCGGCTGGAATTTTGGAAGGAGTCTTGGTCATGTGCGATAACGCACCTTTGCGATGTCGAGACACTGCTCCATAATGGCATCGATGTCCTCGAATGCAAGGCTGACGCGATGCTTGCTTTTCAACTCGAACAAGTAGTCCTCTATGATGTTTCGCATCTGGTTTTGGACATCCGTATTAGTCTCCCAGTTCACGATCTTCATCGTGCGGATGATCGAGTCGATGCCCAGTCCCGCTTCAGCACCGACCTCATTTCGTCGAGTCTCTGTCATGTCCTGCTTGCCGAGCGTTTCCAGAATCACGCCATAGAACGCTTTGGCCACATCATGCTGGCGCAACACAATAGGGATGTTGTCTCCGGTGCGATTCACCACCGACTGCATGATCTCGGTGACGCGTTTTAAATACTCGGCATCCGACAACCGCCGCTGGCGGAATGCCTCGATGGCTTCTTCCAGCATCTGGGAGAATCGCTTGTAGAATGCCGGATCCTCTTGCCATTTCTCGGAGATGGTCCTCTTCGTGCGGTAGGCGATGAGGTCCGCTTTAGACGCTGAGCCATTGACCTTCTCAACTTCCTTGGTGAATGCTTCCTTGTCGAAAATATTTACCAACTCGGTGATCGGCTCGACCTCGCCGGCGCCGACATGGGTGTCCACTAGTTTCTGGATTTTCTTTTCGTACTCCTTGAAGTCCACCGCCTCGCCGTATCGCCGCCGTACGGAGGTGCGCAAATTCATAAAGAACTGCAAGTCCGATTTAAACTTCTCGATCCTCTCGCGTGGCGTGTCCTCAATGAATTTCACCGTGGAGAGCGCGATAGCCAGTGTCCGCGCGTATGCGGACAGCCTTTCATAGAACTGGTCTCGCAGGGCCTGCTCAGCCAGCAACCGCTCAAACTCCTCCTCGTCGCGCTTGTTCTTTATGGCTTTGAACACGTCCCATAACTCTGAGTGTCGCTGTGGCAGGGTTTTCACGACTTCACTGACATCGGTCAGCGTTTCCGCAAGATCGTCCTGAGCAAACTCTGGCAGTTTCCCGTAGAGATCGAGTGCCTGGTTCAACTCCGACAGCACTCCTTGGTAGTCGATGATGTAACCGAAATCCTTGCCCGCGTGTAGCCGGTTCACTCTCGCGATTGCCTGCAACAATGTATGCCCTTCCATAGACTTGCACAGGTAAAGCACAGTATTGCGGGGCGCGTCGAAGCCGGTCAGAAGTTTATCCACGACGATGATGATTTCCGGTGCGTCCCCGTCTAGAAAGCCGCTGATCAGTTGCCGCTGATATTCATCAGGTGTACCGTATTTCTCCATCATCTTCTTCCAGAACCGGACAACCTCTTCCTTACTCTCCTCCTGGACCTCCTCGTAGCCCTCGCGTACATCAGGTGCGGAGACCAACACCTCAGACGTGACCATACCGAACTCATCGAGGAATTGCTTGTACTTCAACGCCGTCGCCTTGTCCGGCGAGACAAGTTGCGCCTTGAACGGCGTGCCCTGCCAGTTCTCGCGAAAGTGGGTACTGACGTCCCACGCGATTCGTTTCACCCGCTGTTCGGCCTTGCTGAGTTGCTTCGCCGCGGCGAATTTCTTCTTCAGGTCGGCGACTTGTTCTTGCGCCAAGTTCGCGGTGACTTTCTCGAACCAACTATCGATTTGCTTTTGGTCCACCGACAACTCGACATCTCGGCCCTCGTACAGCAGTGGAACGACTGCTTTGTCTCCTACGGCCTCACGGATCGTGTAAGTGTCGATCAGTCCGCCAAACTGAGTAAGGGTGTTCTTGTCCTTCTTCATGACCGGTGTGCCGGTGAAGCCGATGTAACAGGCGTTCGGCAGTACCTTCCGCATCATGGCATGCAAGGGTCCATACTGCGTGCGGTGTCCCTCGTCCACCAGCACGAAGATGTTTCGGTCGAGGTTCTGAACCTCTTTTTTTCGCAGCGCAGCCTCAAACTTGTCGATGATTGTCGTGATAATCGCAGACCTATGGCCTTCAATCAGATCGATCAGGTGTTTGCCGGTCGTTGCCTGCACCAGTTCATGACCGCAATGGTGAAACGTTTTGTAAAGCTGATCATCCAGATCCACCCTGTCGGTTACCAGCACTATCTTGTGATTCTCAATGCTCGGTTCCAACGCAATAGCTTTGGCCAGCATCACCATCGTCAATGACTTGCCGCTGCCCTGCGTATGCCAGACCACACCGCCTTGCCGGCGTCCTTCCTCATCCAACGACCGAAGTCGCTCCAACATCCTTTGTACGCAGAAATACTGTTGATACCGGGCAACTTTCTTTTCCCCCGCGTCGAACAAGATGAAACGGAACATCAACTCCAGCAACCGCTCGGGCTGACAGAATGCATAGAGTGCCCGGTCCTGCGGTGTGATATCCCGGTTGCCCGCCGCATCCAATTTCTCAAAGTATCCGCGCGCGTACCGGAACGGGTCGCTGAACAGCGCGTCGTCCTTCTGTTCGACGGTGACCGGCATTCGCAAGTGTCGGGCGATCTCGTCGTCCACGTCATCTCGTTCTTTCCAAATAGCCCAAAACTTAGCCGCTGTTGCTGTCGTACCGTACTTCGCTTCATTCTTGGTCAACGCCAGCACGAGTTGCGAGTACAGGAACAGCTTCGGAATTTCGTCATCCCTTTGGTTGCGGATCATCTGCGATATCGCTTTCAGGCATTTGATCACTACTATGATCATTAGTGTGAAATATGTTGCAGCTTGACAGCGAGCTTACCCGCGGGAGACTATTGGCCCCCGTTTAGCGCTTCTCTTGCATTCATAGGGCTTCAACCGAGCCCTGTTCCCGGTTTCGCAGAACGGCTTCGCAGACATATCTCACTTTTTGAGGGAGGTGTTGTATGTGGGGAGCCAAAGTATTTGCGGTTGCGACATTGGCCGTGATCTTCGCGGGGGCTGCCACTACATTCGCTCAGACGTATTCGGTCCTCTACAACTTCAATCCGAATGTGTCGGGGCCTCTGCAGGGCGTTCTTGCCCAAGGCCGCGATGCCAACTTGTATGGGACAACGTTGTTTAGGTACGGCATATTCCGATTCACCCCAACTGGTACACCGACGCCGCTGGACAACGGCACACCCTTCGCGGGCTGGGGAGTCACTCTCGGGATAGATGGCAATTTTTATGGAGCTGCTCAATTCGGCGGTACACATACGTGCGGCTCGGGGTCTTGCGGAATTCTGTTCAAAATGACTCAAGGTGGGGTCGTGACTACATTTCATGACTTCACAGGTTTGAGCGACGGGGCGTATCCGTACTACCCACCGATTGAGGGCAGCGACGGAAACTTCTATGGGATGACGCAGTTTGGGGGCAATACTGCCGCCTGTGCCCTGTCGGGCGTCGTCGGGGGTGGCGTGGTGTACAAGATCACGCCGGCGGGCACGTTTACCACACTGCACAAATTCAACGGGGCGGACGGATGTTTTCCTCAAGGAGAGTTAGTTCAGGGACGAGACGGCAATTTTTATGGGACGACATTTGGCGCGGGTTGCCCCAGCACGTGTGGCGACGGCACGATCTTTAGGGTCAGTGCGACCGGGAGCTTCAAGGTGCTCCACTATTTCAATATTGTTGGCGGCCCACAGAAGCCTAGCGGCCCTCTCATCCAGGCAAGCGACGGCAATCTGTACGGAACGGCTCAGTTTGGCGGAAATGCCCAAACTTCCGGCGGCACAGTTTTCAAGATGACCCCAAGCGGTACTGTGACCGTGATCCACAATTTCCCCGGCACTAGCGGCGACGGCATTTTTCCCATTGCCGGTGTGGCGCAAGCGACTGACGGGAATCTCTACGGGACCACGCAACAGGGCGGTACGGGAACATGCCATGGGGGGCCGAACAGCTGCGGCACGCTATTTCGGATGAGTCTCGCAGGTGCCAACTATGTCGTGCTTCACAATTTTACCGGTACAACAGGCGCGTCTCCAGATGTTCCGCTGTTTCAGCATACAAATGGCAGCCTGTACGGCGGCACACACTTCGACGGCACAAATAGCGACGGTGTGTTCTACCGCCTCAGCGCGGGCCTGCACGCATTCGTCTCGCTCATGACGTTATCCGGCAAAGCCGGCCAGACGGTCGAAATCCTTGGACAAGGCCTGACAGGTACGACGAGCGTTAAGTTCGGCTCGGGTGCGGCAACTTTTACTGTCGTCTCGGATACGTATATGACAGCAGTTGTTCCTGCGACCGGCACGACGGCAAACGCCACTTTGGCAACGCCATCGGGTCCGCTGGTCAGCAGCAAAGTATTCCGCGTCATTCCGACAATAGCTAGTTTCACTCCGACTAGCGGCAAGATTGGGACTTCCGTCATTATCACCGGAACTGGACTCACGCAGACCAGCAAGGTCACATTTGGAGGCATCACGGCGACGACATTCACGATCAACTTGGCGACGAAGGTGATGGCGACAGTTCCGAACGGCGCGAAGACCGGCAAGATTGGGATCACGACTCCTGGCGGAATCGCCACGAGTGCGGGAACGTTCCGTGTGACGCCTGTGATCAGTGGCTTCAACCCTACGAGTGGCGCACCGGGAACTTCGGTGGTGATCACGGGATCAGGCCTGAGGCAGACGACGAAAGTCACCTTCGGAGGCATTGCGGCAACTACATTTACGGTGAACTCCGATACAAAAGTCACGGCCACCGTGCCTCCTGGGGCGGTTACGGGGAAAATCGCGATCACTACGCCTGGCGGGACCGCAACGAGCGTCGCGAGTTTTACGGTGATCTAGGGATGCACTAATGCAGCAACGCAACGAAAGTTTTCGAGCTGGAAATGACAGAAGCAATGCGTTGCGCAAGAAACTTAACTTACTGCCGTGTGGGCTCGCCTTGTTTGCTTCGATGCGCGACAGTTTCTTACCGAATCGATTGGGCGATTGCGTAAGCGATGGTGGCGCTGGTCAGGAGGATGGCCATGCCGAGGGTCGCGACGAGTGCGGTGGTCGTGTAAAAGGCGGTCTCCGCGATCGATGAACGTTGCTGCGGAATTTGTCTTTGCTCTCGCATACCCACCCCTATATTCCTTCAGATTCTGCACTTCTCAAAACGTTGCAGACATTATTTGGGATGCGCGGGAAAGTTTGATTTAATGCTTTGGAAAATTGTGTATTTTGGGGGAGATTAAGCGAAGATTAAATGAGGAGAGTTAGGCGGCGCTGCTGACATCTGGATCGACGGGGATGTCCCCCAGCTAACCAGCTACTCGCCGAGGGACTTCAAGGCGAAGGAGATTGGTCCCGATGCTGTGTTGCTAATTCTCCAGGTTTCGGTTACCGGCCAATATAAAGGCAACGATTTTCGGAACGAGAGTAATGCTGCCTCGTTGTGGATGAAGCGTGGTGGCAACTGGCAGAACGTACATTTTCAGGAGACGCCTGTTCCTAAGTAAGGAGCAGCATGCGCGCGCATTGAAGTGCGGGGTGCCTCGGCGTATAGTGCTGGCCGTATCTCCAATCGGACGCGGAGGCGCCACCCTGACCGAGCCTCTTCAAGTAGACACCACTCCCCTTCGGTGCCGCCGCTGCGGTAGCAATCGGATTTCTGTCCCGGCACGTTCAACGGATGAGAGCGTCGTCACCTGCACTGATTGCGGTGACGAGATCGGGCTTTGGGGCGAGGTGCGGGTGGGGATTTTGGATGTTGCTAAAAGGAAACCCACGACGAAAACTGCCGCGATTGCTCGGGCTATGGCGCAGAAGGCGTAAAAGACCGTTTTTAGTTCGCCTTGCTGCCAAGAGAGTTTGCGTCAAGCACCTACTGGTACCGAACGAATAGTCTATCTATCCGATTGGATAGACAGTGGTCATCTTCAAGCCTGGTCGACGTTCACGTCTTGTTGATCTGATTGGTGTTAGTTGCCCCGCGACTTACCTGTGCATGTGGAGCATTGTTTGCTTCACCCCTTTGAGGGAAGCAGTCGCTCGTGCACTGGGTCTCCCTTTGCCGGGGCGAATTTGAACACCCCCGTGCAAGGCTGGGAAGGGTAACTGGGCGCCGTAGGGGATGCGTTCGAACACCAAGACTTCTGACTGGACTGGAGGGCACATGCCGGAATGGAAAGGAATAGTGGGCAAGGGTTTCAGGGCCGATGAATTCGACGAATATGTCAAAACAGTGAAATTCGATGAATGGAAGCCGAGTTTCATCGTGCTCCACAACACTGCAATACCCACATTCGCGGATTGGCATAAGCATCCCGGAGAAGAACGTATGCGTGCCTTGGAGCGATACTATCGGGACGACAACCACTGGTCAGCAGGACCACATTTGTTTGTCGCAGATGACTTGATCTGGGTTTTCACTCCCTTGAATGTTCCAGGTGTGCACTCACCTTCCTGGAACAGAATTGCTTGGGGCGTCGAACTGGTAGGCGACTACGACAAAGAACCGATGAGTCAAGAAGTCCGCGACAACGCCATTGCGGCCCTAACTTCATTGCATTGGATCATAGGAATTGACCCGCGCCAGATTCGGCTCCACCGCGAAGACACGAAGACGACCCACAAACATTGTCCAGGACTAAACATGGTAAAGGATGATGTCATCAACCTTGTCGTTGCTGCCTTGACGGAACGGCCACCACTCTCGGTCGCAGCGCCAATTTCGGCATAACAACGGCCGGAATAATTTGCAGGTCACATTCAGAAAGCTTAGGGAAGGGCATGTATCGAGCTATGAGCACGCCGGTAGCGGCATCAGCGAATTCATTCCCGAGTGTTCGACGTTGCAGTGATTGGCAACGAAGCAGCTGCCCAGGTGTTTGTCAACGCGCCTGAGCCCATTGCGGTAGGAAACATCGTCGGTAAGGGGTCGGGATTCCTGAAATGGCTGTTGCTATTGCTGATCTTGATTGTGATTTTCTGGATACTTCGCTTACTGCTGAAGCGAAAAACTCTATGATTACTTGAACACCGATGTTGGGCGGTAGCGTTCACAACCTAAGTCTGGCCGGAATAGAATCTTCCCCATTGGGTTTGGAATTTTCACGCGGAGGTCGATATTTATGAGGCGACTCTTGGCA
Organism: Acidobacteriota bacterium; assembly: GCA_003224905.1. Lineage (GTDB taxonomy): Bacteria > Acidobacteriota > Terriglobia > Terriglobales > Acidobacteriaceae > QIAA01. The sequence continues at coordinate 1,619 of QIAA01000120.1, read as the reverse complement.
GCGCTCCTGCTCCTCGCTATCGCATTTGCAACGCCCGCAAACACTCAACCACGGCCTAAAAAGAAGGTAAAGCCTCCCTGCCAACCCACCCTTAAAGACTGCCCAGATGAAGGCTGCGGAACCAGTTTCGATCCAAACTTAAACCGGCGCAAGAATATCCGATCTGATGATCAGTCTTCTAGCCTCCGAACTCTCGCGTGGATGAAGAAGTTGGATGACCCTGAGAACTTTACTCAAGGGGACAGTCGAGAGGAGTTGGCCGCGCTGGGCGAAGGCCAAAGTATCACGGTTATTGCATATCTTCTTGCTGTCAAGCCCGAACTTGGCGGTGAATCCTGCAACTGTGGTCTTCACACGCCGGAGGAAACGGACAACCACTTGGTGCTGGTTTCCAGGGCAACGGTAGAGAAGTTTCCGTTGTCTAGTGACCGGGCTACGAATGCCGCGATATTTCACTCACGCGAGCGGGAGTCAGAAACGGCGGAATTTACGCCACGCGTCAGACTCAACCACGCCAATTTCACGCGAGAGGAGCTGCAACCGCTGGTAAATAGCGCCCCTCAAGAAGCGCTGTTAGTGCGGGTCACAGGTCTCTTGCTGTTCGACTCGGAACACTTCATCAAAAATCATCTTGTACGTGTTAACAACTGGGAGATACATCCGGTCTTAAAGTTGGATTTCTGCTCCACAGGCAACAAATGTAAAGCCAACAGTGATACTGGTTGGAAGTCACTGGACGATCTAAATTAAGCGGCAACGTGAATGAGCCTGGACCGGATGAGTATTTGAGATTCCCATTTGACCCTAGGCCGCTAGCATCTCTCAGACGATCAATTGATAACCTGGATCGATGTTCTGAAATTCCAGCAGAATTTCGTGGATATCGTACGGGTTCGTCGCACCCTTAAATACATTGCCTACCACTTGGAAAATATGCTCTATCCCCTGCGGGTCGTCGATATCGGCGTCCACGATGAACTCAAGCGTCGCGGGATTGCTAAAGAAAGTTAGCTGCAAATTGCCATAGTGGTCGAGGGTCTTGTAGCTACTTGCCGTAACGAAACCTGGCGGCGGGGTGTGCAGTTCGCCAGAGACTTCGTGAAAGAGATCGTCTGAAATTGCATTGATCGTCGTATCTCGCAGGTCTTTATCAACTCCAGCGAACAACCGATCACCACGAGGCGAGTGCCTTCCATGTGGATTGTTTGATGGCTTGTTTCTTCACCTGTGGTTGAGGATTCGCTGCCATTCTGATCTTGTCATTCGCCAGAACTCTACACGTGTCCCAGCACAAGCGAATTGCACCAATAACAGTTCGGTTGATTTTCAGAGCCGGACAGAATTTTGTCCAGTGACAGCTTGAACGTTTTCGACGGGGACGGAGAGCCGCCCTCAACCATCCCAACATCTGCACCATTTACGTCGGCCTCAATGGGCTGAACCAGAATCTTGTATGCCGGCTTGCTTCCCATTGGGGTGGGCAAACTGAGGTCCAGTCTACTGAGCCTCAGCACACTTATTGATTATCGCATAATATAGTGACATTCCTGGATTTCTATGCTACTGTCTCGGCATGGGAAATCCAGCAGGAGTTCGCCGGGACTTCGTTAAGTTGGAAC
>QIAA01000119.1 GCA_003224905.1 Acidobacteriota bacterium | reverse complement strand
CGAGGTTGCCGGAATTGAAAGACGGGACCGAAGCTCTCGGTATCGCAGCCTTTGCACAATCCATCATGACCACCGACACTCGTCCAAAGTTGGCTTCAGCGTGCTTCCGGGTAGGAAAAGCTGAAGTCAGAGTATCGGGCGTAGCCAAAGGCTCCGGCATGATCCATCCCCAACTGGCGACGATGCTCGTGTATCTCTTTTCCGACGTATCGGGCACTCCGAGTCAGCTTAAGCAGATCCTCTGCCGAGTATGTGATGAGACATTCAATTGCATTTCTGTGGATGGGGATACCTCGACGAATGACACCGTGCTCCTGATGGCCAGCGGTCAGAGCGGAGCGAAGCTTGAGCATGGCCGTACACGTAGCAGATTCGAGCAGTCACTGTTCGACGTTTGTCGAAGCTTGTCCGAGCAGATCGTGGGTGACGGCGAGGGGGTGCAACACGTGATCCACATTCTCGTTGAACACGCCAGAAGCCGAGAGGAAGGACTGCGTATAGCGCGTGCAATAGCCAAGTCTGCGCTCGTAAAAACTGCCTGGGCAGGCGCAGATCCAAATTGGGGACGCATTCTGGCGGCCATAGGGGCATCCGGCGTTCGAATTGAGCCGGGAAAAATCAGCATCTTGATCGGCGATCAATTAGTGTGCCGCGGCGGGGTGCGATGTAACTTCAACGAAGCAAAGGCACATCGGGCTTTGGCGCAGCCCCATTGCAGGGTTCAAGTGGGATTGGGACGCGGCTCTGGTTCTGCGGAGTTCCTGACCAGCGACCTGACGGCCGCCTACGTCCGCATTAACGCTGATTACGCTACTTAGCTTTTACCCGCTACGCGTCCGAGACAGATTGAAGCCGGGAAAATGGCGTGGCATAGCTTGACACCGTTCCGCTTCAGCCATGCCCAAGACCTGGGAAACGGTAAAAACCTGTGCCGTCATTCTCCCAGCCACACTCTTATGATAACTCTGATCGGGACGCCGCGCTTAGCTATGGGAGGATAGTAGCCTCCAGCTAAGGTGATTCACCCATAAAATTACAGTAACATCCTGATGGCATTCCAAGGTCCCCCACCTGTATCAATGGCTTAACCCCAACGCGAAGGAGACGGAAGGCGGGCAGTGATTTACCTCCCCTTTTTAAATCAGTGTCCGCCCCTCCCTATTTAGGGCGGTTTTTGATCTGGCCAACCTGCTACAAAGAAGAAGTCCGATTCCGTTGTAAACCTCTGAAATTTAAGATAAATCGGTGACTCAGTCGACCGCGGGCTGCAGCGGAACTACGGTGACTCCCTTCAGTTCATCGAAGGTCAGGGTCAGAGTCTCTGCGCAATGTCCGCACAACCAGAAGTGAGCAATTTGCCGGGAGGCCTTGCCGTGGCGGGGAGCCTGCTGTTCGAAGCTGGCCAGACTGCGGGATCGTACTTCGAATTGAAATAGGCGGCCCTCGCGGAGGTAGCGGAGCGGGACCGAACAGGCAGGATTGGCGCAACGAGAAATCATTGCGTTGAGGCTTCCGAGCGCTGCCATTTCGCAGAAAGTGGAAGCTAGTGCTTTTTTATCTCAAGTGTTGAAACTTCCCGATCAGGTACTAGCTGTATGAGGCTTGGCTTAAAAATGTAGTGACTGGTCCGCTCATTCTGCCGGAGCATAATATCCGGCTCTCGCGAACACGCGGAAAGAATCGCTCAGGTTGGGTATTTTGCGTCGCTTGAAGATGATTTTAATCTTGTGCCACTTCCCATCTTTCTTCGCCACCTCGGGCCGGTAACCGAGCAGATATTGGTTGCGTAACATCATGCCGACGGCTTTGGCGACGTCCGAAAGATCCCGTGGGTCACCGATGGTGAAGGTGGTACCTCCAGTGACTTCACTGACTTGTTTCAGGAGCTCGGGGCCGAGGAACTCTTCCTGGCTGGAAAAATACGTACTGTAGATACCGACGCCATAGATCATGACATCGGCTTCTTTTACGAGCGAAACCACTTCACGCTGAGTGTAGCGGCTATGGTTGTCACCGCCGTCGGAAATGATCAGCAATGCCTTCCGCTCATATCGCGCGTGCCGCATCTTGCTGATGCCCATGTAAATGGCATCGAGCAGCGCAGTCCGCCCTTTTGGGTAGGCGTAGACTAACTTGCTTTGAATGTCCTCCGGTCTCTGCGTGAAATCTGCAAGCTGTTCCGGCTTGTCTGAAAAGGTAATCAGGAAAAACTCATCCTGTGGGTTGGCGCTTTTCAGGAAGTCCATAACGGCTTCATGGGCCCGCTCCGCTTTGTCCTTCATACTCCCGCTGATATCCAAAATAATGCCAAGTGACACGGGCGCGTCTTCGTTTGAGAAGTAGCGGATCTGTTGCTGGCGCTTGCCTTCGAAGAGCTGAAAATCGTTCTTGCCCAGACCGCGGATTAGCCGGTTCATGCCGTCCAGGATCGTCACGGGAACCAGAACCAGGTCGACATTCACCTTCATCGGCTTACTACCGCTGTCCAGCGCTCCAAGGCCGGTTGCTGCCAGAGTGGGCATTGGATGTCCGGGTCCAGGTTGAATGTGAACGTCATCAAGGCTGCTCTGAGCCTTTGCTATGGAGCATATGCAGATAATCGAAGAAGAAAGGATTAGGAACTTCGCGAGCGTAGAACGAAATCTCGAGATCGCCTTCGCGCTGCCCTTGCTGAACAACATGGCTTTCTTGTAGACCCATTGCTATATATCGACAATCCCGTGGAAACCTTAATTCGTGACGAAAGTAATCCCAGTAATTTTCGTGAGCACCTCATTTCTAGGAGAATTGCTGGGGTGAATCACGTATGTCGAGCGAGGGCAAAATGGTTTCCGCAGGAAATTGCGGAATTCCTTGTCTGAAGGACGATTTGGGGGAGCCGCTTCGTGAAAATTCGAGTAACCTTCCTACTCATGCTGCGAAACGCTTTGTTCCGCGGCACGCGAGGAAATCTCCACATCACGATCGATCAGCCCACATTCTGACTTGCGTAGCGGCAACACGGCCTTCGCTTTAGCGCTGATCCGCAGGATCGAAGCTGCTGCCATATACCTGATTTCATCTTTGTCCGAGTTTGAGAGCTCCTGCAAATCGGGCACCAGCTTTGAACAAGGATGCTGCCCCAGGGCTTTAGCGGCAGCCAGTCGGACAAGGGAACTCTTATCGTGTAACGCCTCCCGGAGCTTGTTTACCGATTCTGGATTGTGGTCGAAAGCGAGCAAAGAAGCTGATAATGCCCGGGCATCGGCTGACTTGTCCTTTGCCAGTTGTTCCGCCATTTTTACTCCGAACGAGAATGGCCCGAGCAGAGCGCTGGAAGCTTCGTTGATCCCAGTGAGCGCCAGTTGGCGCGGATTTCGTAGCTTCCTGTTTGCACCATCAAGTCCCTGCCGGATCATGCCGGTGGAAGGCGAAGCCTCCCCTTGCAAAACCTCCAACAGGAAACCCCGTCCACTGTGATCGCCCATTTTCCACAGTGCTCTAGCAACGGCAAATCGCACCTGCTCTGAGTCGTCATCCAATGTTTTGCGCAACGCGGGCAGGGATTGACGCGAATTCATCTCTGCCAGCGCAGTTGCTGCGTCCGCGCGCACCGCAGAATTCTTGTCACTAAGGCGCGCTTCGACCATTCGCACTGCTCTGCGCCTTGTACCGAGAGTTGACAAGGCATCGACCGCCTGCTGGCGGCGTATCGCGTTGTGGTCCGAAATTGCGGTCGCGAGCGCCTTCCAGGCCGAGGCTTGCGCGCTCGATTGCACCACAAGCGGAGCGGATGCTCGGGGCGCTGCGTTATGGACTTGAGCATTCGCTATGCCCACCAGCAACAGCAACACCCTCACGCACCGCGATGTTCTGCGATAACCGTGACTGCTGCGATGTGCCAACCTTTCCACCTCCGGCCGGCCAACAGCTCTCCCAAGCTTAGGAACCTGTGTTTGGGAAAGATATCCAGTACGCGCTGTACGGAAGGCTGAAATCGCACGTATGTCGCTCAGAATCGGGCCGTCTACAACTCAGAATGAGGCGTCTACAACTAAGTCCGGCAGCAGCATACTATGTGTACCGGATGGAGAGCTTCCGCGGCAGCGGCTAGAGTTGCTGATTGCATCTTTGACTGGCTTTGCGAGCTGTCTCTCCGATGATGAGTTCGCGCCAGTAAGACGTTTTCTGCACATTATCCATATCCATGAGGCATTTCTGATTGCTGAACCAGGCACAACCAATCGTCTGGCCCGGACGACCTTATCCGCTAGGCGCGACCTGGGACGGTGAAGGCGTCATCTTTGCGTTATTTTCGGAACACGCCGACAAAGTGGAACTCTGCCTGTACGATGCGAGCGGACGTCGTGAAGTCCACTGCATACCCGTAGCCGAGCAAACCGACCAGGTCTGGCACTGCTATTTGCCCGAAGCGCGCCCGGGATTGCGGTATGGCTATCGGGTGTACGGCCCCTACGATCCCGCGAACGGTTCGCGTTTCAATCCACACAAGCTGCTCCTCGATCCCTATGCCAAGCAGGTGCAGAGCGATTTGAAATGGAGTGACGCACACTTCGGGTATCGCATCGGCCACAAGAACGAAGACCTCTCATTCGACCGCCGTGACAGCGGACCAGGAATGCTGAAGGGGGTTGTCATCGATCCTGCATTCACCTGGGGAGCTGACCAGCCGCCCAGAATTCCGTGGCACCAGAGCATCATCTACGAGGCCCACGTTCGAGGATTCACGATGCGCCATCCCGATGTGCCCCCCGCCCTTCGCGGAACGTATGCGGGGCTGGCCACGGCACCGGTCATCGACTATCTGGCCAAGCTTGGCGTCACGGCGATTGAGCTCATGCCGGTGCACTGCTTTATCGATGATCGCCGGCTGATCGAAAAAGGATTGCGCAACTATTGGGGCTATAACTCGATCGGCTTTTTTGCCCCGGAGCCGCGTTACTCGGCAAGCGGGACGGTGAACGAATTCAAGACGATGGTGAAATCGCTGCACTCCGCTGGTATCGAGGTGATTCTCGACGTTGTGTACAACCACACCGCGGAAGGCAATCAACTCGGGCCGACACTCTCCTTCCGCGGAATCGACAATCAGGTTTACTACCGGCTGCGGCAGGATAGTCCGCGCTACTACATGGACTACACAGGTACGGGGAATACGCTTAACATGCGGCATCCGCGTGTGCTGCAGCTCATCATGGACAGCCTGCGCTACTGGGTTCAGGAAATGCACGTAGATGGATTTCGTTTTGATCTAGCTGCGACGCTGGCCCGCGAGCTGCATGAAGTGGATCGTCTGGGCGCGTTTCTCGACATCATTCATCAAGACCCGGTGCTCTCGCAGGTAAAGCTCATCGCGGAACCGTGGGACCTGGGAGAAGGCGGCTACCAGGTGGGCAAATTCCCCGTGGGCTGGGCTGAGTGGAATGATCGCTACCGGGACGCCGTGCGCTCGTACTGGAAGGGCGATGGCGGGCTGATCGGGGAATTGGCTTACCGCATTACTGGATCAAGTGATCTGTACGCACGCAGCGGGCGGCGGCCATATGCCAGTATTAATTTCACGACGGCGCACGATGGTTTTACCCTCCAGGATCTCGTCAGTTACAACGAGAAGCACAACGAAGCCAATGGCGAGGACAATCGCGACGGCACGGACAATAACCGCAGCTGGAATTGCGGCGCGGAAGGGCCGACCGATGATCCCGTGATCAACGCTTTGCGCGCCCAGCAGAAACGAAATTTTCTGGCGACGTTACTTCTGTCGCAAGGTGTCCCCATGCTGCTGGGCGGAGACGAGATTGGTCACACTCAGAATGGCAACAACAACGCCTATTGCCAGGACATTGAGACCAGCTGGATCAGCTGGGAATTGTCAGCCGGTGATCGTGAGTTGCTCGATTTCACGCGTCGCGTCATTGCGCTTCGGAAAAATCATCCTACTTTCCGCCGTCGCAATTTCTTCCAGGGACGATCGATTCGGGGCGCCGGCATCAAAGATATTCTTTGGCTTAGTCCCGATGGACGCGAGATGACCGATGAGGAGTGGAAACAGGACTACGCCCGCAGCCTCGGCGTTTTCTTCGCAGGCCCGGGGCTGGAAGAGCACGATGAGCGCGGCCAGCCATTGCTCGATGACAACTTCCTGCTCCTTATGAACGCGCATCACGAGCAGATTTCATTTGTTCTGCCTCCGCCACCTTCCGGTGCCAGCTGGATTCCACTGGTCGATACGTCCTGTCAAACCAGGGCCAATCCCAGCGCATTTTACGAAGTGCACGCCAGCTATCCGCTGCAGGCGCGCTCCCTTGCCCTGCTGACCGCGCGCAGCGCGGAACGCCTGCGAGCGACGGATCGCAGGGCATGAAGAGTTGTCATCGGATGCCATTCGGAGCTGAATGCAGGCCGGATGGCTCAACCAGATTTCGCCTATGGGCGCCTGCCGCAAGCGAGGTAGATCTCTGCCTCGCAACGCAATCACTTCCTGTATCGCAATCAGGGGAGGGCTGGTTTGAGCTCATTACGGATCAGGCATCGGCCGGGTCACGCTACCGATTTCAGATAAACCGCAAACTGAAAATCCCCGATCCCGCCTCGCGCTTCCAACCCTCAGACGTGCGCGGGCCCAGCGAGGTCATCAATCCTGTCGATTTCGAATGGTCGGATCAAGAGAACGACTGGCGCGGCCGTTCTTGGGCAGAGGCGGTGATCTACGAATTGCACGTCGGCACATTCACGCCTGAAGGTACGTTCGCGGGTATCGAGAGGAAGCTAGATTACCTTGCAGATCTCGGAGTCACTGCCCTGGAGTTGATGCCCGTGGCCGATTTTCCAGGCACCCGCAACTGGGGCTACGATGGCGTACTTCCTTTCGCACCTGACAGCACCTATGGCCGTCCCGACGATCTGAAGCGCTTAGTCCAAGCCGCTCACGCCAGAGAATTGATGGTCTTCCTGGACGTGGTCTACAACCACTTTGGCCCTGAGGGAAATTATCTGCGCGAGTACGCTTCTGATTTCTTCACCAAGCGCCATAAGACTCCCTGGGGAGAAGCGATTAATTTCGATGGCCGCAACAGTCGAGTGGTGCGCGATTTCTTCATCCACAACGCACTCTACTGGATCCAGGAATATCACTTCGACGGACTCCGCCTTGACGCGGTACACGCCATCCTCGATGAATCAAAGCCGGACATTCTGACCGAACTGGTGGAGAAAGTGCGCAGCACCGGCGGACAAGATCGGCTCATCCACCTGGTTCTTGAAAACGACAACAACGCTGCCCACTATCTTCAGCGCGAGAAGAGGCAATTACCAAACTTGTTCAACGCTCAGTGGAACGACGATTTTCACCATGCAGCGCATGTTCTCATCACGCGCGAGACCGACGGCTACTACGGGGATTACGCGAACAATCCCGCGCGGCATCTGGGACGCTGCCTGACCGAAGGCTTCAGTTACCAAGGCGAACCGTCTGCTTACCGCGATGGTGCGCGCAGAGGCGAACTCAGCCGCGAGTTGCCACTGGATTGCTTCGTCAACTTCCTGCAAAACCACGATCAGGTCGGTAACCGCGCTTTCGGCGAGCGGATTTTACAACTCGGCTCGCCCAATGCCGTAAGGGCTGCGGTTTCCATTCTGCTGCTAGCCCCCTCCCCGCCGTTGCTGTTCATGGGAGAGGAGTTCGCAGCAGATTCTCCTTTTCTCTTCTTCTGTGATTTTTCTGGTGACCTGGCGAAGGCAGTGACGGAAGGCCGGCGTGGGGAATTTGCCCGGTTCGAAAAATTCAGTTCGCCTTCCGCGCGTGCTAATATTCCCGATCCCAGTAGCATCGGGACGTTTGAGAGATCGAGGCTGAACTGGGCAACTGTGAACGAACCACCAGACGCCGAGTGGCACGGATTCTACAAGCAGTTGTTGGCGCTCAGGACGGAGAAAATACTGCCGCTTCTTCGTTTGAATGACCGCCCTGCGGCAAAATTCTCGCTGTTCGCTGATGCTGGTCTGTTTGTCGAATGGCAGTTCGGAGAGAGCAACATTCTGACTCTTTTAGCCAACCTGAGCGGCAAACCTGAGCGCTATGCAGTGAAACCACGCGGTACAGTGATATACGGCGCCGATCTTCCGGCATCTGAACTGCCACCGTGGTACGTCGCATGGCTTCATCATCCATGAACTCGGCCCGCATTCCGCTGGCAACCTACCGGCTGCAGTTCAATCGCAATTTCACTTTTAAGCAGGCAGCGGAGCTGGTCCCCTACCTGGCTGAGCTTGGCATTTCCCATTGCTATGCGTCCCCTTACCTCAGGGCTCGCCCGGGAAGCATGCATGGCTACGACATCATCGATCACAATGTACTCAATCCTGAAATCGGAACTGTCGAGGACTTCGACGCCTTTGTCGGCGCGCTGCGCGCGCACGGCATGGGCCAGATCCTCGATGTGGTTCCTAACCACATGGGTGTCATGGGAGCTGACAACGCCTGGTGGCTGGATGTTCTGGAGAACGGACAGGCTTCCACCTACGCCGAGTTTTTCGATATTGACTGGGAACCGCTGAAGGACGAACTGCAGTTCAAAGTCCTGGTGCCTGTCCTGGGCGATCAGTACGGCACTGTCCTTGACCGCGGCGAATTCAAGCTGAAGTTCGACGCGGAAAAGGGCGAATTCAGCATTTTTTATTACCAGCATCGCTTCCCCATCGATCCCAAGGAATATCCGCGCATTCTCGTCCACAGGATTGAACGCTTGGAACGCACGCTGGGTGCGCAAGATCCACAGCTGCTGGAGCTTCAAAGCCTGATCGCGGCCTTCAACCATCTGCCCGGCCGTCGCGAAACAGGGCCGAACAAAATCGCGGAACGAACTCGCGATAAAGAGATTCACAAACGCCGCCTGGCCGCGCTCTGTAACAGCTCCGCTGAACTGCTGCGCTTTGTCGAAGAGAATGTTTATGAGATCAGCGGAACTCCGGGAAATCCCCGGAGCTTTGACGAGCTTCATGAACTCATAAAGACTCAGGCGTATCGTCTCGCGTACTGGCGTGTTGCTGCTGACGACATCAACTACCGCCGTTTTTTCGACATCAACGAGCTGGCCGCGCTCCGCATGGAGCATCCCTCGACCTTCGATGCCACCCACAAGCTGGTCCTCCAACTTGTGCACGAAAACAAGCTCGAGGGACTCCGCATCGATCACCCAGACGGGCTTTACGATCCCGCAGCCTATTTCAGTCGCCTGCAGGGGGCAGAGGAGAAGTCATTTTACGTTGTAGTCGAAAAAATCTTGACCGGCGACGAACGTCTTCCGCAAGCCTGGCCCGTGGACGGCACCACGGGTTATGAGTTCGCTAATCTGGTCAACGGCCTCTTTGTCGACCCCGTCGCTCTCCCTCGCATGGATCGCATTTACTGCTCCATCGTCGGCCGATATGACTTCTCTGAGCTGGTTTACGAATGCAAAAAGATTGTGATGCACGGCGCGTTGGCCAGTGAGCTGAACGTTCTTGCCAACCTTCTCAGCCGCATCGCCCTAAGCGACCGCCATACCTGCGACTTCACCCTGAATGGCCTGCGCGATGCGCTCAGCGAAATCGTGGCTAATTTTCCCGTTTACCGCACTTACATAACTGAGCAGCAGGTCTCCGAAACCGACCGCGAGTACATCGACCGTGCCGTGAATGCTGTCAAGCGCCAGAGCGCTGCTTCCGATACCAGCGTTTTCGACTTTGTTCGTGACGTGCTGCTGGTGCGCAAGGGTGAAGGGCAAACCGGACCGTACCGCCACTCAGTCATCCTCTGCGCCCTGAAATTTCAGCAACTCAGCAGCGCGGTGATGGCCAAAGGGCTGGAGGACACCAGCTTTTATCGCTACAACCGCCTCGTCTCATTAAACGACGTCGGAGGAGACCCCCGCGTATTCGGCGTCACCCCGGCGGAGTTTCATCGCAAAACCCAGGAGCGCGCGCAGGCATGGCCGCACACCATGCTTGCCACTTCCACTCATGACAGCAAGCGGTCCGAGGATGTCCGCGCCCGCATCAATGTGCTTTCCGAAGTGCCGGTGCTTTGGCGCCGCCGAGTCCGTCGCTGGAGGGAGCTGAATCACGCGAAAAAACGCCTGGTGGATGGCAAAGAAGCTCCTTCGCGCAACGATGAATACCTGCTCTACCAGACTCTCATCGGCGCGTGGCCGATCCGCTCTGAACAAGCCTCTGACCGGGAATTCGAAGAGCGCATGAGAAATTACATGCTCAAAGCTGTGCGCGAGGCGAAAGAGAACACTAGTTGGGCGAATCCGAACGCGGAGTACGAGAACGCCGTCGCCGCTTTTGTAAAAGTACTGTTGTTGCCAAATAAAAATGAGTTCCTGAGCGACTTTCTGCCATTCCAGACCTACATCTCCAGGATTGGGATATTCAACAGCTTGTCCCAACTCCTGATCAAGCTCACCGCCCCGGGCGTACCTGACATTTATCAAGGTAGCGAATTATGGGATTTCAGCCTGGTCGATCCTGATAACCGGCGAAGCATCGACTACTCTCATCGCAGAGAGCTCTTGCGTGAACTACAAAAGTGGGCTGCCGGCCCGGACGAGGAAATCCATGGTCATGCCCGCGAACTGGCGCAAGCTGCGTTTACAGAAACCAAGAACGATGGCCGTCTCAAGCTCTATGTAACGCACAAGGCCTTGCAGGTCCGCCAACATTTTCGCTCATTGTTTCTGGAAGGCGAATATATTCCGCTGTCCGGAGCTGGTGAAAAGGCTGATCATCTCGTATGCTTTGCCCGGCGGCGAAGAAATTCAGCCGTGATCGTTGCCGTGCCGCGGCTGTGCGCTCGCTTGTTGTCCGAGCCGGCCAATCTGCCGGTCGGAGCCGAAGTCTGGAAGGACACTCGCGTGGAGCTGCCGTGCAACATTCATGCCGAGGTCTTCCGCAATGCTTTCACATCCCAGCATGTATCCATCGAAAAGCAAAGCGATACAAAGGTCATTCCCGTCGCTACGCTGCTGGCGGATTTTCCCATCGCATTGCTGACCTCTGGACACGCGACTGGCTAGGCACGTATTGAGAGAAGATGGCAGACTCCAGCCCTTGGAGGCGGGGTATGACAAGCCGACGGCAGTGCCCTGGGTAAATATATAAAATGCGGTAACGCACGGCTGGGCGCCCACGTACGACGGCAGCCCTATTTTGCGGACAACCAACTCCATGTCAACCATCGCCTTTCTTTTTCCCGGCCAGGGCTCGCAATCCGTGGGAATGGGCAAGGAGCTGTCTGGAAAGTATGCCATTGCGCGCCAAACTTTTGCTGAAGCTGATGAGGCCCTCGGCTACAAGCTCTCACAGCTTTGCTTCGAAGGTCCGGAAGATCAGCTCCGCTTGACCGAGATCACACAGCCGGCCATTCTCGCGACCTCGGTCGCGGTCTGGCGCGTCCTGAATGAAAACGGCCTGAAATGCAGCTTTGTCGCCGGACACAGCCTGGGAGAATATTCGGCACACGTCGCCGCCGGAACCATGCAGTTCGCCGACGCCGTGCGCACAGTGCGCAATCGGGGCAAATATATGCAGGAGGCTGTCTCAGTCGGAGTGGGAGCAATGGCCGCAGTCCTGGGCATGAATGTTGACACCGTTAACGCCGTCTGCCGGGATGCTGCCCAAGGCCAGATCTGCGAGCCGGCAAACGTCAACTCACCCGAGCAGATCGTCATTTCGGGCCACGCGTCTGCAGTTGAACGCGCCGCAAAGCTTGCCGGCGAGCGAGGCGCGAAACGCGCCATCATGCTGCCCGTCAGTGCCCCCTTCCATTGTGCTTTGATGCAACCGGCTCAGGACCGGCTGGCGGCCGATCTGAGCTCAGCGACTATCGTCCATCCAGAGATCCCAGTTGCCTGCAACGTAGATGCGGCTCTGGTCGACAGTGCAGAACGAAGCCGTGACGCTCTCATCCGGCAAGTAACCGGATCCGTAAGGTGGGAGCAATGCATGCGGCTGCTGATCGCGAAAGGCGTGCAAACATTCGTGGAAGTTGGCCCGGGCAAAGTTCTGCGCGGGTTGATGCGGCAGATCGACCGTTCCAAAACCTGTCTCAACGTTGAAGATGAAGCGTCCCTCACCAGCACGCTGCAGCACTCTGCCGGTGTAAAGGCGAGTCAGTAGGGCGAGAAGCTGAGCGTCTTATCCGACTTCTGCACCCAGACCCGCGCGTGCTCGGCGCGGTCGTTCACGATCACATCCACGATCACGCCGCTGCTTCCACCCTTGGGATTGAGCGAGCCATAGATCTTGTACGATCTGATTAGTCCCCACTCTCCCCCCGGCCCCCAATCCCGATAAAAATCCTCAAAGGGATAATTCTGATGCCTATCCTGACGCTGCTTCCAATCCGGGTCGTTCATCCAGATGGCGTAGGCAGCTTCATAGTTCTTCTGCTCGAGCGCTGCGAAGAGGTGCTCCACCGATCGCTCCTCCGGCCAGTTGCGGTACGTCCACGCCAGCCATAGCAGGACGATCAGGCTTGTGAGGACCGTCAGGATCCAAATTCTGCGCCGGCGTGCCCGGACTTCGTCATACTGCTTGGCATCGAGCAGCGTCATGGCTCTCTAAGCATAATGGATTGCAAAGGAACGGAGAAAGTTCCCAGCTACTTTTTGCACATCAACTATCTAATTTGCCTTGTTGAGACTGCTGTGTGTTCTGACCGCACGATAGACATGCCAATGGAGCGCACTGCTAAGGCAGGATCTTCGACAAGAATGCTAAGGGTGCACGGGAACGCCTGGTGGAACCGTTGCCGCGTACGCGTGGCAGTCCACCGCCCAGTCGACTTTCTTGCAATTGGTAAAGTAGATGGTCTTGCCGTCGGGGGACCAGCGAGGTTCGGTAGCGCGTCCCTCGGTATTTGCGAGCAGTTGCACGCCTGTGCCGTCGGCATTCATGGTGAAGATCTGGTAATTCGCGTTGCGATTGGAACTGAAAACGATCTTCGTTCCGTCGGGTGACCATGCAGGCCACCCATCGAAGGCCGGGTGGGAGGTGAGGTTATGGGCGTCCGAACCGTCGCTATTCGCCACAAAAACCTCCGAGTTCATGTCGCCGATCATCCTGCGAAATACGATTTTGCGGCCATCAGGCGACCATGAGGGATAGGTGTTGGTGCCTCCGGTAATCAGCGGTTTGACTTCCCGAGTTCCAATATCAAGACTGAAGATGTCCGACGCGTTCTTTTTTGGCGGTTGCAGGTCATCATCAGAGCAATAGATGACCTTGGCCCCGTTCGGCGACCAGTTCGGATGGATGTACTCATGCTGGTTGTCAGTAAGCCGTTCTTCGCCCGTGCCATCCGGGTTCATCATATAAATCACTGCATGTCCGGTCTTGTCGGAAACGTAAGCGATCTTGTGACCATCCGGTGACCAGGAGGGCGTGTCGTGGTTGGCAGCATCGTGAGTGATTTGGGTTTGCCCAGAGCCGTCCGGATTCATGATGAAGAGCTGCTGGAACCCGCCGAGGGTGATTTCGAACACAAGTTTCTTGCCACCCGGAGAAGGGAAAGGCTCGCCCATATCGATGTGAGTGAGCTGATAAGCAAGGGTGACAGCACTGCGTTGCGCCCCGGCAGATGCGGCGGTTACGGCCAGGACCAGCGACATCCAAAGTAAGGCCGGGAGGCCAACACGAATACGCATTTGAGCAGCTTGGACGCATTCGCCATTGAAAAGTTAGCTCGATGGAGCAGAGACGGAAAGCTGGAGATGTGCAAGCGGAAGAAACCTGGGAAGCATTTGCTGCGTGATAGGACCGGTAAGAAGAGGTAGATTCGGAGTTTTTCCGCACCTCCGTCAAACAGAGCCGTCGGAGGTTCTAGAGCCGGGGGCCGCATGGCTCACGGCGCGCAAGCGATGCCCCACCAGAAAAATGTAATGCATTCCGGAAATGATGGTGAATGCGAAGGTTGCGCCGAGAAAAAAGGCACGGGCGGTTGATACCCATTGCGTGTGGTGGACCTGGTACACCAGAACGAAAAAAACGGCAGCGACCTGCGCAAATGTATTGGCCTTGCCAAAAATACTGGGACGAAAATCACGCAGCCCGGCAATCATGTAAAGCACCGAGCCGACTGCCAGAATGGAAATATCTCGACTGAACACCAGCACGGTAAATTTCCAGTGAATCTTGTGCAGAATGGATAGCACCAGAAAAACGGTGCTGAGCAGCAGCTTGTCTGCAATCGGGTCGAGATATTGCCCCAGGAGGCTTTGCTGATGCAGCGTGCGAGCGAGCAGGCCGTCGAGTCCGTCACTGATCCCCGCGAGGACAAACAGTGCCAACGCCCATCCGTAATGACCGCTGGCCAGATTGATTACGATGACGGGAACGAAAACCATGCGCAGCAACGTGAGCTGGTTGGGGGCAGTCAGCAGTTGCGAGAGCCTCACGACTGTCCCCCCGGCGAACGAAGCTGTTCTGCAGCATGGCCCACAAGAGCAGCGGCAGCCTCCATCCCTGTCTTGCTGGCGAAGCGTTGCGAGAGCGATGGCAGGTTGCCATCAGGGAGATCAACTTCCATGCGCTCGATCCGGTGCATGGGAAAGAACACTATGCTGGGAGAGAAAGCGTCACCCTCTTTCACGATGGAGACCAAATCATCAAAAGAGGCGAGCTCAATTCCGCACAGGCTCAGTCCTTCCGGTTTTAACGCCAGGACCGCTCCCCAGAACTTTTCCCGGGGACTGCCCAGGGTGGCAATGACCATAGTGCCCGGCTCGAAGGGAAGTCGTGTTATTCCACGGAGCTGTGCTGGTTCGTGCACATTCGGGATTCTCTCTGGTGGGCGGCAATTTTTCAACTTTGGTGAGCCCTCGCCGATCAACAACAAGAACGCGACTTTTTGCTCTGGATCAGCATCTCTTACTCATCTCCGAACCTTGACAGTAAAAGCGGCTGTGGCGGAAAATCACCTTCCGCCAAAGACAAACAAATCACAGGGAAGGAAAGCAGACATGCCTCTACGCATTAACGACGAAGCGCCTAATTTCACGGCTGACACGACCCAGGGTCAGATCAATTTTCACGAGTGGATCGGGAATGGCTGGGCGATTCTTTTCTCCCATCCGAAGGACTTTACTCCGGTGTGCACGACTGAACTAGGCTACATGGCTGGCCTGCAGCCCGAATTCACCAAACGCAACTGCAAGATCCTCGGGCTGAGCGTCGATCCGACCACCAGTCACAGCAAGTGGTCAACGGACATCGAGGAGACACAGGGCCACAAAGTAACTTTTCCAATGATTGGCGATCCGGAACTGAAGATTGCGAAGCTGTATGACATGCTGCCAGCGGCCAGCGGGACGACATCAGAAGGACGCACCGCCGCCGACAATGCTACGGTTCGCACGGTCTTTGTGGTAGGCCCGGATAAGAAAATCAAACTGATGCTCAGTTACCCGATGAGCACCGGACGGAACTTTGACGAAGTATTGCGTGTGCTGGATTCGATGCAGCTCACCGCCAAGCATAAAGTGGCTACCCCGGTTAACTGGAAGCAGGGGGATGACGTCATCATCCTGCCGTCAGTGCCCGAGGAGGAAGCGAAACAGAAATTTCCAGCAGGCTGGAGGGCGCCCAAACCTTACATGCGGATTGTTCCGCAACCCCGGTAATGTTCTTCGCCTGATCGAAGAAATTATGGAGCTTCGATCAGGCTCTCTCTCATTTCGGGCGCGACTCAGGTGGGACTAGTCCGTTGGCGCGATAGTAGGCCACCAGTAAACCGTAATGTTCCGCTGAATGCTCCATTACGTCCAGCCAGGGCTCGACATTCTTTGCCAATGACGCGTCGCTCACGTTCTTGAAACTAGCGTCCGCATCGTTGATCGACTTTTCCAGCATCGCTACGATCGCAGCTTTGCCCTTGTAGTCTTTGGGATCGGCTTCATCCCATTTCACCTTTTCGCCGCGTCCAGCTCTGGCGGCGTAGATGTTGCCTGAGGCGATATGAACGATTACGCCGCCAAAAGTCCGCATCTCAGGCTTCAGCTTGAAGCCGTAGTTGTCCTCGGGAAAGTCTTTGGCCATCGTCAGCACTTTCTGATTGACTCCGGCAAAATCCTCCCGCATCGATTTTGCAGTAGTGGCTGCGCCCTGGCCAGCCATTTCCGCCGCCACGGCTAACAGCAGCACCGCCCCGACCACAGCGATTTTTCGCATGAAAGTTCCTCCACCAGAGTTGGACGTAAAAATCACGGAAAGTACTCGCGTCAATAAGAGGCCACGCCGTGCTGGAACATCCCCATGGCTACGAAGCGGGTGATGATGGCTGCGAAGATGGTGCCAATCGCAAACAGTAGCCAACGGTATTGCTGCCACAGCTCGCGGAATCCGGAACTCTGGACGAAGAGATCAACAATGTAAGCGGCGCAATAGGCAACGTTTGCGATCACCGCGAGTATGAAAAGAGCGAGACAGAAGTCCAGGGTGACCATCATCTTTGATGTGGGATAGCCGATAGCGAAGTAGATGAGGACAATCGCCGTGAGCACCAGGTTGTAAAGGATCCGCCGCGGCTCCCAGAATTTAACGGCGTCGGTAGCATAATCGCGCAATGTGGCGGCTTCCATTGGCAACAAATTTTACCACCACGGGTGCGGGGAGCCAGTCTCCTCAAATTTCCGGCGGCCGCGGCGGGGTGAATTGGCCCAGGTCACTGAATCCTAGATCGCCTTCGATTCTGCTGATCTTCTTCTCAGCTTCTTCAAAGCCATCCCTGCCGAACATCTTGTGCTCGATGTCTTCAAACTGATCGGAGATTTCGTCGAGCTGTTTGTTGGAAAAATTCTTCTTCCAGGCGGGGAATACGATTGTGTCCTCGCGCGCCGCATGGTTTTCATACATCAAGACAAAGCTTTCGAGCGTCCTGGCCAGCGGCTCAGCGTGCGCCACGCTGATTCTCGGGCCATTGCTGACCGCGAGGATGTAGTCCGTTATCTCACGGCCACGATTGTGTTGAGCAGTCAACACATCTGAGTAGCCCTGCAGTTCAGGACCCTGTTTGCGAATCAGCGGGAAGATGTGCTGCTCTTCCAGCATGCGCTCGTGGTAGTCCTCGCCGAATGTCCGGAACAATTGTGCCGTTTGCTTCAACGCGGAGGCATCCACGCCGGCCACATCCTTCCGCAGTTTTGGTACGAGCTCGTAATAAAGAAGCAACGCGCGGCGGATCACGCCATGCTCCCGCATCAAGTCTTCCGTAGCCGTAACTTCCGGTTCCTTTTCTTCAGATTTGTCCGGTGCATCTTTCGCGA
This sequence comes from Acidobacteriota bacterium, assembly GCA_003224905.1. Taxonomy (GTDB): domain Bacteria; phylum Acidobacteriota; class Terriglobia; order Terriglobales; family Acidobacteriaceae; genus QIAA01. The sequence continues at coordinate 27,474 of QIAA01000119.1, read as the reverse complement.
CAATCGTGAAGTCCAGCCCAGTGAATCCGAGACCAACTACTGAGCACTGCCACAGTAAATTTCTTCGCTTCCAATCGAATTCCATAATCCTCTCCGTTACGACAACAATTGAGATGCGCCTCTTATCTTTCCGTTTCCGAACTTGAAATCTCGCGAAGGCTCCAAGTTCACAACAAGAGTCTCCATGCGATGACTACACTTTAGTACCCCTTGCGTCACTCAACGAACCTGGCTCCGCCTGCCATAATGAATGGTAGTGTTGCCATCCATTTCTCTAACCATCAATGACCGCTGGTTGCCAAAGTCTGTTCTGTGCCTCCGGCATTACAACCTGAACAAGTTCGCGCGCGACGTGATTGCAGGAATCACCGTCGGACTGGTGGCGTTGCCGCTGGCGATGGCATTTGCTATAGGCTCCGGACTCACACCTCAGGCTGGCATCTATTGCGCCGTGGTTACCGGGTTTCTGGTTTCTGCGCTCGGCGGCTCAACGACGCAAATCGGCGGTCCGACCGGCGCTTTCGTCGTAGTGGTTGCGGGCATAGTCGCTGCGCACGGCATTGATGGTTTGTTCATGTGCACAGTCATGGCCGGCGTGCTGCTTGTCATTCTCGGCGCAACCGGGATGGGGTCCGCCGTGAAGTTTATTCCGCGTCCCGTGGTGATCGGATTCACCAATGGCATTGCCGTGCTGATCGCCAGCACGCAGGTGAAGGATTTCTTCGGACTGCAACTGGCCAAAGTTCCCGGTGAGTTCTGGTTGCGAATGAAGGCGCTGGTCGCGAGTTTTGCAACCTGGTCCCCGCAAGCAACCATCCTGGCTTCGGCAACCCTAGCTACGATGCTAGTGTGCCGCATACTTTCAAAACGCGTTCCAGGACCTATCGTCGCAATGCTGGGCGCCACAGCAACGGCGTTCGTGCTGAAGCTTCCTGTGGAGACCATCGGCACACGCTTCGGTGGAATTCCCGCCGGCCTGCCTCACATGGTCATTCCGCGCTGGCATGCGGGATTAGTGCACGGTCTGCTCGGGCCTGCATTTACGGTTGCCATGCTGGGCGCAATTGAGTCGCTCATGTCAGCGGTGGTTTCGGACCGGATGACTAACGACCGCCACAATCCGAACGTAGAATTAATTGCTCAAGGAGTGGCCAACATTGCCTCGCCGATGTTTGGCGGACTGCCGGCAACCGGTGCGATCGCGCGCACGGCAACCAACATCCGTTCCGGCGCGCAGACGCCAGTGGCGGGCATGATCCACGCGCTGGTCCTGTTGTGCGTGCTGCTTTTCGCTGCGCCTTTGGCCAGCTACATTCCCATGGCAGCTCTAGCCGGGATTCTGATGGTCGTGGCTTACAACATGGGCGAATGGCACGAAATTCCTCAACTCCTGAAGTTGACCAGGACCGACATCAGCGTGTGGCTGGTGACCTTTGCGCTGACTGTGTTTGCGGACCTTACAGTTGCGGTGGAAGCAGGGATGATTCTGGCAGCGCTGCTATTCATTGCACGCGTGGCGAATACGACCACCGTGTCGCAGGTGACCGACGACTACATAGAAGATGGGCGCGTCCACATTCTGCAGGACAAGGATATTCCGTACTATGCGACGATCTTCCGCATTCATGGGCCGTTTCTGTTTGGCGCAACCGATAAGATCTTGACCATAACCGAAAACATGCACAAGCTGCCGCCCATCGTGATTATCCGGATACGTAACATGACAGCCATAGACGCAACCGGATTGTTCGCGCTCGAGGAGGTCGCCAAGCAATTGCATTCGACCAGACGAACGCTGATCCTGTGCGGGGCACGGGAGCAGCCTGCGCAGCTAATGCATCAAGCCGAATTCCAAGACGTAGTCGGCCGCGAAAATATTTGCGCCAATGTCCAGGAAGCGCTGCAAAGGGCCGAAGCTGTGTTCGAGAAGATTGAAGCTAAGTCGGCAGTGGCAAAATAGAGATCATGTCCCCGGGTCACGTTTCTTCACCACTCGCACTCGCCTTAAATGTAACAGCGTGAGTTGGGCCTATACTTTGGTTTAACTTCTACAGAATTCTCTGTATTGGCAGTCCCACTAATCAACTGCGAAAATTGCTATGCAAGTAGAAGCGAAGATGCCGGAAGAGATCGTTACTTTCCGGCAGAGTTGAGTGAAAGCTGCCCTGTTGGCGTAATTAAGTTCTTTCCGGGCGAATCTATCCTGACATAAGCGGCCCCAGGTAAGCAGGTTTTCATATGAGAACAAAGTGAGATGAGCATTAATACCCTCCCCGGGCCTGATGCCGCCTCGTTCGCGCCCCTCGCCAATTGGCACGACCACGATCAGCACTCCCATGTTGTTCAGTTTTATGGGGATGACATCTTTCTGGTTGACGGCTTGTGCCGCTTCATAGGTACCGCGCTCAGCGGTGGTGATGCGGCAATCGTCATCGCAACCAAAGCACACCGTGATGCCTTGTTTGAGCGCCTGCAAGGACGCGGCTTCGACGTTCCGCGGGCCATCGAGCAAGGACGCTACTTGCCACTGGATGCCGCAGAAACTCTCTCCAAGTTCATGCGCAGAGGCTTGCCGGACGCGCGCCGTTTCGCCGACGTGATCGGCGATGTTTTCGCGCAGGCGCGAGCCGCGGCGGAGGGTGATCACCCGCGCGTGGTGGCGTTCGGGGAAATGGTCGCGCTGCTGTGGGAGGATGGTCGAGGGCAAGCTGCGTTGCTGGTGGAACAACTGTGGAACGACTTCGCGCGCATACATTCTTTCTCGTTGCGCTGTGCCTATCCCATAAGAACATTTAACCACCATGAACATGGCGATTTGTTTTTGAAAATCTGCCATGAACACTCGGCTGTAATTCCCTGTGAGACCTACACGGCTCTGGACAATAATAACGATCGACTGCGGAACATCAGCCAATTGCAACAGAAGGCCGAGGCGCTGGAGACTGAGAAGGCTGAACTCAAGCGAGTAGAACATGCCCTGGGTGAGAACGAAGTACGGCGCCAGCAGGCGAAGGCGGAGCTCGAATCCGCCGTGCTGCAGCGCACCGCGGCATTGCGCCGCCTATCCGCGCAGGTCATGAACTTACAGGATTCCGAGCGGCGCCGCATCGCCCGCGAGTTGCACGACAGTTTGGGGCAGTATCTGGCCGGGCTGAAGCTGAACATCAATTTGCTCCGGCAAGTTCCGCTCAATACGGGCCTGTGGACAGAAGCTGAGGAGTTGCTGGGACAATGCATCGCCGAGGTCCGCACGCTTTCTTATCTGCTCCATCCTCCGATGATGGATGAGGCCGGCCTCGTCTCTGCTGCGCAGTGGTACGTGGAGGGATTCGGTCAGCGCAGCGGGTTGAAAGTGAGCCTTGATACAGGGGACGATCTGGAGCGGCTGCCGGATGCAGTCGAGTTGGCGCTATTCCGGGCCCTGCAGGAGGCACTGAGCAACGTGCATCGCCATTCCGGTGCTTCGATCGTAGACGTGCGCATCCTGCGCGACGCCGAACAGGTCATCCTGGAAGTGAAGGACAACGGGCGTGGCATCCCGCGTGAATTGCTGTTGAGTCTCAATGACGGAGGCTCCGCCGCGGGCGTCGGCCTGGCAGGTATGCGCGAGCGGGTGCGTGAACTGGTAGGCGAGTTGAGACTCGAATCCGACGCCACTGGTTCGCTGCTGCGGATCACGATTCCTGTCGCAGTGGATGCCGAATTGGTCCCCAGCAACGATTAGGACGTGTCTCGATTCCAGGTTTCGCCGCAATTGTCGGGAACTACGTTCACACCTCGCACAGAGTCATCTTCATCCCGTACTTTGGCCTGAGCGTGATGCTGGGCACCGGAATAATGGGATGTCCGGGAACCAGTTCAAACCGGAATTTCTGAGCAATCGCTGCCAGCAGTAGCACTGCTTCCATCATCGCGAATGATGCGCCAATGCAGAGGCGCGCTCCGCCGCCGAATGGGAAATAAGCGAAGCGCGGCAGGCGCTGAGTTGCCTCACTGAACCAGCGCTCAGGATTGAATCGCTCCGGATCTTCATAAAAACGCGGATCACGATGCATGATCCATTGGCTCATGACCACGTTGGCTCCAGCCGGAATCCTGTAGCTGGCTATCTCGCAGTCCTTTGCGGCTGTTCGGGCCAGACTCCACGCGGGAGGATACAAGCGCATGGATTCTTTGATCACGGCCTCGGCGTAGCAGAGCTGAGGTAAATCTGAGAAGTTCGGCATCCGACCGCCCAGCACTTTTCTCAGCTCTTGCTCAAGGGTGGCTTCCACGGAGCGATTCTGGCTCAGCAAATACCAGGTCCAGGACAAAGAAAGCGCCGTGGTCTCATGGCCGGCGAGAAGAAAGGTCATAATCTCGTCCCGCAGCTGGCGGTCCGACATGCGGCTTCCATCTTCATCTACTGCACCCATGAGCATGGAAAGCAGATCGCCGTATTGCTGGACGTCGCCCTTTGCCCGGCGCTGGCGAATGATGTTGTAGACCACATCATCCAGACGGCGCACCGCCTGGCGAACGCGAATCAGGAACGGCAGGGGGAGATGGCGAACGGCTGGCGGAAGAATCATGCGCGCGCCGGAAGTATGTTTCATCAGCAGGTTCAGCGCCTGCGCCACGCCTGCAGTTTCGCTTTGCACTTCCACGCTGAAAAGTACCTTGGCCACGATGTGCAGCGTGAGTTGCATCATCTCCTGGTGAAGATCTCGCGTCTCGCCATCTTTCCAGGAGGAGAGGAACTCGTGAGCGGTGGAAGTGATTGTTTCGGCATATGATTGAAGGCGCTGACGATGAAAGGCAGGTTGGCAGAAACGCCGCTGTCTGCGCCAACTGGCGCCCTCGCTGGTCAGCAGTCCGTCTCCTAAAAACCAGCGGCTATTTTGTATGACGCGATCTTTCAGAAAATTGTCGGCGTGATTAACCAGGACGGACTCGATCAGATCAGGATGGTTCAGAAAATAAACGTGAATCCAACCGGCTCGATAGTAGAAGATGTCCCCAAACTCGCGCGCCCAGCTGGTGAAAGTCTTTAGCGGATCGAGACTAGCGAGAGGAAAATTCCCGATCAGGAAACGTGGCTTGGGACCGGGAGGATGCGACACCGCAGGCATGATTAGATCGGTTTACCACAGAGGGCACAGCGGAGCACAGAGGAAGACCTGAGAACTCCATTGCTCATGCCGCGCTGTGCGGGTTATGATTCCGAGTACACATCTTCCCTGTAATCCTTTTGTAATTCAAATTCCAGCAGTGGCGGATCGGGATGTGTGCGACGCCCGAGTTGAAACAGGTTCTGTGTGCAAATTCAGACGGATCACCGGGGTTTGCTTTGCGCCAAACTAAGACGGCAGTGATCGTGGGCGCCCAATGGGGCGACGAGGGCAAGGGCAAGATCGTCGACGTCTTGTCCGAGAACTTCTCCATCGTGGCGCGCTATGCCGGTGGTCACAATGCCGGCCACACCGTAATCATTGACGGCAAGAAGTTTATTCTGCAGCTGGTGCCCTGCGGCGTGCTGCGCGAAGGATGCCAGAGTGTAATCGGCAACGGGGTGGTTCTTGATCCGATTGCGTTCTTGAAAGAAGTGTCCGGCCTGCGCGATGCGGGCGTAAAGATCGATGGAAATCTCTTTGTCAGCAACCGGGCGCATGTAATTCTGCCCTACCACCGCATGATTGAGCTCGCATCGGAAAATGCTCCCGGCCGAGTGAAGATCGGCACCACATCCCGCGGCATCGGGCCGGCCTACGAAGACAAGATGGGTCGCCGCGGCCTGCGCGTGGCTGACCTGCTGGATCTCGCCTTATTAAGAACTCACATCGAGAATGCCTGTCGCGAGAAGAACATGATCGCGCATGCCCTTTTCAATTCTGAGCCGCTTGATCCCGACAAAATGTATCAGGAATACGCTGAGGCATCCGCGAAAATAGCTCCGGTCGTCTGCGACACGGCCGCGCTGCTGAATCGGGCCATAGCCAACGGACAATCTATTGTGTTCGAAGGCGCGCAAGGTACCATGCTTGACATCGATCACGGGACCTACCCTTTTGTGACCTCATCCAGCGCTACTTCCGGCGGAGCTGTTACCGGAACCGGAGTCGCTCCTACCGCAATTGGTACGGTAATAGGAGTGACGAAAGCCTATTGCACGCGCGTAGGAGGGGGTCCATTCCCGACTGAACTGCACGACTCCACTGCCGACCTGCTGCGCGCTCGCGGCAATGAGTATGGCGCTGTAACAGGCCGTCCACGACGCTGTGGCTGGCTCGATTTGCCGCTCCTGCGGTACGCTGCGATGATTAACGGGATTTCCTGGCTAGTGGTCACTAAGTTGGATGTTCTCGATGAACTGTCAGAAATTCCGGTTGGTGTAGGGTACAAAATCGGAGGCAAGACGACCGAAGAAGTGCCAGCGCATGCCAGCGGATACGAGAAAATCGATTGTATGTATCACAAGTTGCCGGGATGGCAGACGTCCACGCAGGGGATTGGGCAGTTTGAAAAACTTCCGAGGGCCACACGGGAGTACTTAGGGTTTATAGAGAAGCAGACCGGAGCACGGGTGGGAATGGTCTCGACTGGACCGGAGCGAGATCAGACAATTCTCACCCAGGAGTTTGCTGCTGAATTAAGATTACTGGCCGATAAGAAGACTTCAGTTCCAGCATAGTTTCAGGATGGAGCAAGCGATGGTCGTTCTGGCTGTCACCTGGATGGCAAAAAATGGCCGCGAATCGGATGTGGCAGCCATGTTCTCCAAGCTTACCGAAGCCTCGCGCAACGAACCCGGCTGCGTGATGTTTCAGGTTCACCGCCACAAGACCGAGCCCCGGCGCTTCTTTATTTATGAGCAGTATAAGGACGATGCCGCGCTCGAAGCCCATCGCGCTACGCCACATTTCCTGCAGTATGCGAGGAAGGAACTGCCAAAGATTGCCGACCGGGTGGAAGGGCAGCTCTACGAGCCGCTAGGGTAGTTCCAGGATACTGCTAGCCCGCCAACTCGTATCCAGCAAAAAAATAACTTAGCTCGAACCGCGCTGTTTCTTCGGCATCAGAGCCGTGGATAGCGTTATGTTCAATACTCGTGGCCCACTTCTTGCGAATGGTGCCTTCCCCGGCGTTCGCCGGATTGGTGGCACCCATAAGCTTTCGCAGGTCTGCGATGGCATTCTCCTTCTCGAGAGCCAAAACTACGATAGGTCCACTCGACATAAAATCAGTCAACGAATTGAAGAACGACTTGCCGGCGTGTACTGCATAAAACTGCTCAGCCTGATGCTTGGAGATCTCCAGCATCTTCATGGACAAAATATGAAAGTTGTTCTTCTCAAACTGCTCAATGATGTCGCCGATCGCGTTTTTGCGTACCGCATCAGGTTTGATAATTGTGAGAGTGCGTTCCAAAGTTCGCATATTTAGTTGTTCGTCGTCGGACCGGTTGTAAGCAAACTGGCAACTGAGAATTGACAACTGGCTAGTGGTCTATACCTTCACTCCTAAAGCTGCCTGCACCGTCTCCCCAATCACCGCAGGGGATTTTGCGACTCGAATTCCAGCGGCTTCCATAGCAGTGATTTTTTCTGCCGCCGTACCCTTTCCACCGGAGATGATTGCCCCGGCGTGCCCCATCCGCCGTCCGGGCGGCGCTGTCTGGCCGGCGATAAAGCCAATCACCGGTTTTCTCATGTGCATCTTCACGTATTCAGCGGCGGTCTCCTCGGCATTTCCGCCGATTTCGCCGATCATTACCACTGCTTCGGTATGGGGATCGCGGTTGAACAATTCAAGAGCATCCACAAAATTCGTGCCGATGATCGGATCGCCGCCAATTCCGATCGCCGTAGACTGCCCAATTCCTCGCATCGTGAGCTGATATACCGCCTCATAGGTCAGTGTCCCCGACCGCGAAACAATTCCGATTGGGCCTTGCTTGTGAATACGCCCAGGCATGATCCCGATCTTGCAGTGCCCTGGCGAAATAATTCCAGGACAGTTGGGCCCAATCAGCCGCGAGCGCCGGTTCTGCAGGAACTCCCAGGCGCGAACCATGTCTAGTGTGGGAATCCCCTCGGTGATGCAGACGATCAACTCGAGTTCCGCATCCGCGGCTTCCATGATCGCGTCGGCGGCATAGGGCGGAGGAACAAGAATCAGGGACGTGTCCGCTCCGGTCTGGTCGACGGCTTCAAGCACGCTGTTGAAGACCGGCCAGCCCTCGTGGCTTGTGCCGCCTTTGCCCGGCGTGACTCCACCCACGATCTGCGTTCCATACTCAGCACAGGCTTTGGCGTGGAACGTGCCTTCGCGCCCTGTCAAACCCTGAACGATGACGCGCGTCGATTTATCTACAAGAATGCTCATGACGTTGGCTTATGCAGCTCCGGCTGCGGCGACTACTTTCTCCGCTGCGTCTTTCATGGTGTCAGCCACAATGAAATTCAACCCTGATTGCCGCAGGATCTCACGCCCCTGCTCGACATTGGTTCCCTCAAGCCGCAGAACGATTGGCAGCTGGATTTGTGTTTTCCGGGCTGCCTCCACCACTCCGGTAGCCAATGTGTCTACGCGAAGAATACCGCCGAAGATATTAATCAGCACCGCTTTCACATTTCTATCGCTAAGGAGGATTTCGAAGGCATGGGTCACTTGGTCAGCGTTGGCGCCCCCGCCGACATCGAGAAAGTTTGCTGGCATGCCACCGGCATGTTTGATGATATCCATGGTCGCCATCGCCAGCCCGGCGCCGTTCACCATGCATCCCACGTTGCCATCCAGTTTGATGTAGTTCAGACTGTACTTCGAAGCCTCAACTTCAAGCGGATCCTCTTCGGTGATATCGCGCAGCTCGCGCAGATCAGGATGGCGGAAGAGCGCGTTATCGTCGAAATTAATCTTGGCATCCAGGGCGAAGAGATGGCCGTCGCCGCAGCTGATAAAAGGATTGATTTCCACAAGTGACGAATCCGTATCGAGAAACGCCCGGTACAACCCGCTCAAAAACTGCACCGCCGGATTGATCTGCCGCAGCTTTAGGCCTAGCTGGAAGGCGATTTTGCGCGCCTGAAAGGGCTCGAGTCCCATGCCAGGGTCGATGTACTGCTTAAGGATGGCATCGGGATTTTCCGCCGCGACCTGCTCAATGTCCATTCCGCCCGCTGCGGAAGCCATGAACACTGGCTTAGCTTCGGCCCGGTCCACAAGAATTCCCAGATAAAGTTCCTTCTCAATGGGCAGCGTCTCTTCGATCAGCAAGCGGCGTACAACCCGGCCCTCCGGCCCGGTTTGGTGGGTGACCAGCTTCATGCCCAGCATCTTGCCGGCAATCTCGCCCACTTCCTCCACGGATTTGGCGATCTTTACGCCTCCGCCCTTGCCGCGTCCCCCGGCATGGATCTGAGCCTTTACGACTACTCCGGCGGCGCCTGAGCCGAATAGGTTCTTAGCCGCCGCTTCAGCTTCTTCTCGGGATTGCGCCATTTCGCCACGGGGAACTGCTACGCCATACTTCCTGAGAATTCCCTTGGCTTGATACTCGTGGATTTTCATTGTGATCCAATGCAGTCTATCTATCGGCAGGGTCCTGCTTGCAGCTTAGAAGTGGATAGCGAAATTTGATTTTATAGAAGCGGGTGAGGAGAGAGCAAACTCGCCAGTTCGTTTGAGTCATACGTTCGGAGAGAGTGCTATCTTGTAAAAATCCCATGATCCTGGAAGCGCTGCACCGCATCGCCAACCATCGCGAGTCGCTTTCCCGAGACGAAGCGCGGGAGGTCATGACAAACGTCCTCACCGGCAAGTGTACCGATGCTCAAATTGCCGGCCTGCTGGTTGGGCTGCACATGAAGGGCGAAACTGTTGAAGAGATTGTCGGCTTTGCCGAGGCGATTCGCGCCGCGGCCACACCGTTCAACATTCCTCAGAACTCAACTGTGGATGTCAGTGGCACGGGCCGCGATGCACTAGTCGATACCTGCGGCACCGGAGGAGATGCGAGCGGCACGTTCAACATCTCGACAGCTACTGCATTCGTCGTCGCCGGCGCAGGTGTGAAGGTCGCAAAGCATGGCAATCGGAGCGTGACCTCAAAATGCGGCTCGGCGGATGTGATGGAAGCGCTGGGTGTAAACATTAACCTGCCACTTGAGCGCGTTGCCGCCTGTTTGAACGAGGTGGGAATTGCGTTTCTTTTTGCTCCCGCGGTGCATTCGGCCACTAAGTATGTGCAGCCTGCGCGCCGCGAGTTGAGATTGCGTACCGTTTTCAATCTGCTTGGGCCGCTTACCAATCCGGCTCATGCTTCCGGACAAGTGGTCGGCGTTTATTCCCTGGAACTGGTAGAAACTTTGGCGGAGGCGCTCAGCATGTTAGGCGTGCGCCGCGCTTTCGTGGTTCATGGATTGGACGGACTGGATGAGATCACTATCACCGGACCTACGCGAGTGGCCGAAGTGCGGGACGGCAATCTCCGCAGTTATGAGATCTCGCCTGAAGATTTCGGAATTGAGCGCACTGCTCTCGAGGCGATCTCTGGGGGAGATGCCACCGCGAACGCAGCTATCATTCGGGGCATTCTCAATGGAAAGAAATCAGCTTGCCGCGACGTAACACTGCTCAATGCCGCAGCTGCGCTGGTGGCGGCAGGCAAAGCTGATCATCTCTCAGATGTCTTGCCGATGGCTGCAGAGTCGATTGACTCCGGAATGGCAGAAAAGAAACTGGAAGCGCTAATCAAGTTCACGAACGCCGCTGTTTGAACGAGACCTCACACTGCATCACTGAAGCGCGTACAAATTTCCATATGACCAGTAATCGCGTCATTCGCGTTTCTCCTTGTGGAACACTCACACACGCGGTTCACAGTACTTGTGTGTATCTGACGTGGAGAATTCAGAGTTGTTAGCGGGAGTGCACGAACGCGAACCCTTTGGGCTGTGCTCAGCTTGCAAGTTACAGCCGGCGCGCCTAGAATGCCGCCGGTTCGTTATCCCCAGGAGGCACATATGGCTGGTACACGCAAAGTAATCGATTGCCGGCGGTTCCCCGCAGAGAAGCCCTGCACCATTACGATTGCCGGTACTGAAGATGAAGTTCTGGACCTGGCAGTATTGCACGCGACTAATGTTCACGGTCACGCCAACACGCCGGATCTGAGGGAGCAGATTCGATCCTTACTGCAGGATGAAAGCGCAGTCGCCGAAGCGGCGTAGCTTCGTTCTGTGATTTGGCAGTCTTCCGGAAACCACTAACATGAGCGGAGCAGCTTCTGCGCATGAGCGCAGCTACTCCGCTCTCGGACTGCGGAAAACACAGTCCGCATTTACTTCTGCGTGATCGTGAGGTTGTGGTTGCCGACGATTGCCGTATCCACGCGCGCTGGCAATGCAAATCGTGAATCAAGACCAATGTCGGGATATTTCGGCTCCAGGTACTTCTCCACAAATAATTGCAGAGCGAAACGCGGGATCTGGACATCATCCAGCGAAACCGAATCGACATGGACGAAGCCTTCCTTCCGCTTCCCATACGCATGCGCTACGACTGCAACGTCGTGTACACCGCTGAACATGGATAGCAGCGGATTGTAGGAACTCCGGCCAGCTTTCAGTTGATCGAAATCAACCCGTGCGTTGCCGGTAACCACTCCCGGCTGGCCCTGAAACCTGACGGAGCGCACTCCAACCGGCAACTGAATGTTGCCTGAAGCAAAGTAGGCGTTCACTTCTGCTTCTGTAAATTCGGTGGGCGACGGATCAGGCTGTGCCAAAGCGCCGTTTCTCTCGACACGTTCCAGCTTGTGCTGCATGCCGGCAGCAGCAGACGATTGGGCCGCCAGTTCGCGAGTGAGACCGAGGATGAGGGTTAAGAGAAGCGCCGACCACACCTTCATGGTTTCAAGGCGGCCTGGGTCTCCGAGAGTGTGACTGCTTGAACCTGCAGTTCGGGCAACGTGCCGGTGATGTTGAAGCCGTGCACGGTGTCGCGCATCAATTTAAAATCCAAAGTACGCTTCAGAGACGCAGTTCCGCTTAACAGGTAGATGCCGGCGGGCGACTCGAGTTTGCCCTGCTGAATTTCGAAGCTGCCTTTGCGCAACAAGAATTCGCCTGAGAATCGATTCACGCGCAGCGCACTGCCTGCATTGGCTAGCGCGAGATGTGGAAGCAAACTGTCGTGTGTCTCCAATTGCAAGGTCCCTGATGCGGATGAGGAGAGTTCTGCTACCTTTGAGCCAGATGCGATCACATCGTAGCTTGCTGAAGCTGTACCGGTGATCCAGTTGGTCCCGCTGGCGGCGGCAACCGCTTCCAGAGAGACGTGCTCGAAAGTGCCGTGGCCGCTGTAAACCGGCGGCTTCGCGGAGAAGTCAATGCTCCACTCACCGTTGTGGCGTCCTTCAAGAAAATCCGCGCGCAAATCGGAGAGCGTGAGCCTTCCATTGCCCAGCTCTACACTTGCAGACACCTGGTTCGCCTCAAGATTGCGAAAGGAGACTCGGCCGACGCTAACTTTTCCGGATGCATGCAGAGCAGCGAAATACGAAAGTCCTTGCGGACGTGGAGAAGAGAGAAATGAATACCATGGCTGCCCCGTACTCGCATTCAGAAGACTGCCTAGGCCATCGCCGGCAATTTCATCAGAATGAAGGTCGAAGCGGACGGGGCACTTCGCAAGCACTGCACAGGGCCGGGCGAGGACGACGCTGCCGGAAACAGCGTTGCCTGCCAGCGATGCCGAGATCTTCTGGATCTTAGTCTCGTTTTCGGCGAGTGTGATATTTGCAGAAGCAATTTCCAGCAATGTATTCAGGCCTGGTACTTCCGCCCGGATTGATCGAACGTTCGCTGTTCCCATCACCCTGGTTGGCGCCAAATCGTGCCACTCAGCGGCGAGTCTGAGATCAATTTTCGCCAGGCCCCTGGCAGTGTTTTGCGGAGCAAACAGTCCCACCGTATGAGCACTGCGCAGGAGTCTTTGGAGTTCCGCATCTCCCCGAACTTCGAAACTGTATCCTGCACGCGAAATTTGACCCTGCACCACTGCCGACAAGGGCCTGCCGAGAGAGACGTCAAAGGGGCCGATCTGCAAATAAGGCCATGAGTACGTAGTGATCTCAGTGTTGTGCTGTGCACGTGCTTTCTTTGCTGTCACTTCCGGCGCAGGGGCGGCCGATAGGGCGAGGGGAATGCTCTCAATGACTACGTCTTTGTCCGTCACGCTAACGTGCAGCCCGGAAATTTGGCCTTGCCCGGCGATGTTCGGAAAGCTGTCGCTCACCGTGCGATCTAAAGTGACTGACCCATCCAGTTTTCCCGTAGCAATGAGGTCATCGGTTATTCTGCTGGAAGTATGCAGGGCAAGTTGAAGTAGCGACTGAACCGGAACAGCATGGCCTTGTAATGCTAAGTTGTAAATGCGAGATCCGCCAATCGCAGAAAGGCGCCCTTTCACGCTTACCTCCCCGTTGCCTACGGGCGCGCGGCAAGAAAGATCTGACAAACTATGATCTGCCGAACTGTACCGTCCGTTGCAATGCGCTGCCAGTCTGAGCGGAGCAGGCGGAGAAATGTTGTAGCGGCGAAAATCCTGAACGGAAGCATCTGCCTCCAGCATGAGCTGTGTGGGCGTGCCGTTCGCGGTTGCCAACAGGCGGACAGCGCCTCGCCATCCCTTGTCGCTTCCATAAACAAGTTTTGTGGCCTGACCTAATTGTGCTCGATCCCACTGCGCGACGAAGTGCAGAGGCGTTTGCCGCAAGCTGGCTGCTCGTTGCCAACTCCCCTCGATTCTCAGAAGACCTGTATCAGTAAGATTAATATCCGTCCGGACCGGTTGTGCGCGCAGGCGGCCGCTCCACATATTCTCGGTATCCTGCCACAGAGCGAAATCAGCATCGAGCAGCGCATACGGCTTCTTCTCCTGCCCAAGTTTGACGTTGATTCGCCCATTATCCGCTTCAATATATGGGAAGCCAGGGCGCAGCTCGGTTTTTGCCTTGCCGGTTGGAGCGATTGGGGTCCTGGCCGCCCTTTCGAGAAGATCCTCCAGGTTCCAGTGTCCTTGGCTGTTGCGCACGAGATTCAAGCTCGGTTCCGAAAAATCCAGACGGGCAATTTCCAACCGCCCGCGCAGAAGCGATCTGATGCGCAGTGTTGCTGAGACCTCCTGCGAGCGCAACATGGGCTCGGCGCCGAACTGGGGCGCGTCCTGCACGACAAAGTTCTGCAATTCGAATCCAGGCCGCGGCAGGAGTCTAAGACTTACCCAACCAACTTCCACCTGTCGGCCCAGCGCCATGCTGATCGAGCGCACGATTCGCGAACGAAGTCCTTGCGCACCCGGGCGCACCAGACACAGAGCCAGAACAAGCAGTACACCCGCTATGCGTAGACTCTTCCTTGAGGGGAGGAATCTCAACGCACTACCCTCAACGTTCGCCGCCACCGCGTGTCATCGAAGAAATGTATGACCACATGCGCCAGGAACTTCACCCGCTCACCTACTTCTTTTTTCAAATATTGATAACGAGGAGTCTCAAACGACCAGTAAATAAACATGGGCCTGCCGATCACGTTCTGCTTTGGAATGAACCCCCAATAACGGCTGTCCATGCTTACGTCGCGGTTATCGCCCATTCCGAAATAGCCGTCCGGAGGCACCACAACATCTTCGCCCTGTATGTGTTGCGGAAGGGTCAGTTGCCATTCCGGTGAGACATTACTGAACTCCGAGGGGGGAACGGCAGGGAAGTTATCCCGGTACGCATCATTCCCAGCACTGCTGTCATGGATTACGTACGGCTCATTCAGCATCTCGCCATTGCGGTAAACGGCACCATTGCGTAGATGGATCCGGTCCCCGGGAACGCCGATGATGCGCTTGACCACGTAGAGTCCGGGCTCGGCCGGCGAGAGAAACACCACGATGTCACCGCGTCTGATCTCACGATAGGGGAGAAGAGGGCCGGCCCAACCCGTGCGTGGAGCGAACTGGATCCGGTTAACAAAAACGTGATCTCCAATGAGCAGCGTGTTCTCCATAGAGCTGGAGGGGATCTCAAACGCCTGGACGACAAACGTGATGATGAACAGGCCAGTCACCAGCACCGATGCCAAAGATGCCAGGAACTCAACTGTTGTTTCGCGCGGCTTTTCTTCCTTCTTCGTGTCCTTCTTGGCCAAAGTGCTGCTTTCCCGTCAGCGTGCTGACGATATTACACGCTAGTTGACAACACGAAACGTGCGGTCCCAGCGAGTGATCTGAAACAAATGCGTAACGGCATATGCAAAGTGGAAGAGCTTATCACCGGGACTCGAGGAAGCTGCTAAATCCTGATCAAGGTTGCGGACGGACCAGTAGATCACAAGCGGCCGCCCGATGACGTTTTCGCGGGGAACAAAACCCCAGTAACGGCTGTCCAGACTCTCATCTCGGTTGTCTCCGAGGACGAAGTAGTGTCCCTCGGGCACGATCAGTTGACCATCTTCCACCAGTTTCTTCATCTGCAACCACCAGCCGCCTTCCAGACCCGGTACTGGGATGTTCAAACGCGGAAACTCGTCGCGGAACACGTCATGAACTCGGGCGCTATAGCGAACATACGGCTCCTGCAGCGGAATACCGTTCACATAAACCTGCCGATTGAGCAGCCGGACTCGGTCGCCGGGTACACCGACCACGCGCTTCACAAAGTGTTGCGTCGGATTTACCGGGTAGCGAAAGACAATGACATCCCCGCGTCGCACCGGACGATACGGCATAATATGGTCCCACATTGAGCCGCCGTAACGCAGCTTGTCGACCAGGAGGTAGTCGCCAATCAGCAGCGTATTCTCCATGGATTCCGAAGGAATCTGGAAGGCCTGCACGATGAATGTGATGACAAAGACTGCGATGACGACTGTGCCCAGAAGTGACTGCAGAGAACTCAAGGCATCGGATTCTCGATGCTTTTGCATGACGTGCTTCAGTCCATTTTACCGCGAGCGAACTCTTTGTCTTGGCGGGATGTTTGTATCGGTTGGCAGTTTGCTCAAATATTCAAGTAGTTGGCGGGCTGCATCCTGTTCAGCGCTCTTCTTTGTGGAACCTTCGGCCCGGCTGACGAACTCCGGCTTGCCATTGTTTTCCGCGGAACTCAGCCTCGCTTCCACCGTAAACGTCTTACTATGCTCGGGGCCATGCTCCTTCACCAGCACGTATGTGGGCTGAGGTCTGCCTGTCGCTTGCAGCTTCTCCTGCAGGGCCGACTTGTAATCACTCAGAGGCAAACCGGTCCCGTTCAGGGCAATGCGCTCGAGTTCCGGGCTGACGATCTGCTGCATTACAAGCTGGCGCGCAGCCTCGAAGCCGCCGTCGAGGTAAACAGCTGCGAGAATGGCCTCAAGAGCATCCACGAGCAGAGCCGGCTTGTGGCGGCCTCCGCTCTTTTCTTCACCTCTGCCAAGGCGCAGATAATGGCCAATATTCAGGAGTTGGGCTACCCGGATGAGATGCTTTTCGCTTACGAGGTGGGCCCTTAACTTGGAGAGCTCACCTTCGTGGAATGAAGGGAAACGCTGAAAGAGTTCTTGAGTGGTGACAAAACCAAGAACTGCGTCGCCGAGGAATTCGAGTTGTTCATTGTCTGGAACCGGCTTGCGGTCCGCGATCTGCATTGACTCCAGTTCTCTTGCTTGTGAACTGTGAGTCAATGCCTGCTCGATCAATTCCGGGCGATTGAAGCGGTAGCCGATAGCCGCTTCCAGGGGCGCGATGTCGCGTGACTTCATTTGTTACAGATACTGCAGAACCTTCGTGTCAACAGAGCAATCCCAGTTTCCTGCGCTCACTTGTTCGGTGTACCCGGATTTTGCGCGCTTGCCGGCGGCTTCGTGCCTGGGGGCGGCACAGTGCCCCCGGTTAGTTGTATCAGCCGATCACGTTCGTTTCGCGCAAGATGCCCCAATGTCGTGCTGTCTTGAGTCAGATCCACTGCCTGATTGGCAAACTTCAACGCCTCTGGGTACTTGTTCTGCTTGTCGAGCGAGAGCGCCAGGCGCAACACCGCCAGCGGGTCTGGCTGCTGAGGATATGCCTCAATCGACTTGCGGAAGTTTGTTTCAGCGTCAGCGAATTTCTCGCGATTGTAGTTCACCGTTCCGAGAACGTAATAGGCGTTGGAGCGCAGGAACCCTTTGTAGGCATCCACTTTATCCTGTGTGGTTCCGGCTGGAACCGCAACGTCGTTGATAGTTTCGAGCGCATGCTGTGCCAATTTCGTTGATTCGTCCCACCGCTGATCTTTGTCGAGGTCGGTGTCGCGGGTACGTTCCGCCAAAACCTGCGCCACCCCCTCCAGTGCCTCAGGCATATCCGGATCAAGCTTCAATACTTTGCGGCCCATATCCATCATCTTGTCGGCGTTATTCGCTGACTGATAGGCACGCATGGCATTCTCAATAAAAGTACGCGCAATTCGCTGTCTGGATATTTGGCCGCAAAGTCGTCGGCAGCCTTCTCCATCGCGGCGGGATCACTCGTATTCGCAACAGCCGCCTTGTAGGCATCGAATTCCGGCTGGGTCTTGGCCTGTGGAGGCCGTTTTCCCTGAGGTTGGGTCCCTTGAGCTGGAGCTTGCTGTGTTGCGCTGGGTTGCGTTGACTGGCTGGACCCTGCAGGTGGCTGTTGATATTGCGCAACCGAATAACTTGCCAGCGCCAGCACCACAACTATTGCTGTCCGCTTCATGCTCTCTCCTTGACTGCGACTTTGAATGCGTCCGACTGCGACCCCATCCGCCCCTTCATTGTGGATGACTGGGCGGCTCGTAAGGTTGTTGAATCCCTCGCTCGGCAGCAGCTTTGGCCTCCGGCAAGGAAGCGCCCGCGGTCAGCGCTGCACGGTACTGATCAATCGCTGCATCGCGCTCGGCCTGCAGATCAAAAATCCGTCCCAAGTAGATGTGGGACCAGGCTACAACCTTCGGTTCTTGCGCAACTTCCAGGGCACGCTGGAAGTAAGTGCGGGCGCCCTGCATGTCCCGGTTCATCGTAGCCACCTGGGCCAAAATGAACAGGGCACGTCCCGGATCCTCAGCTTTTTCATCCAGGGCCTGCTGCGCCAGCTTCTGAGCAGTGCCTGAATCGCCTACCGAAAGGCGCTGTTCCGCAGTGACCAGCAACTTGCCTTGCGCCGGAGACGACAAATGCAGCAGTTCGGGATCCGCTGCAGAAGCAAACTGCACCTGAGCGGCGCGCTTCTGTTCCTTGTGTACATCGATGTTGCTCACCAGATCGCCGTATGCATTACGTAGTCCTTGGGGATCCTTCTCAAATTGAACAAGCGTTTCGTAGAAATACCGTGTCAGGACAAAGCCTTGTGCCACAGCCGCCTGGATCAGTTTTTCCCGCTGCGCTTCAGGCTGTTTCGCGGCTGTGCCGGTACGCGCTTCAATCGCGCGTATGAAGCACTCAGTCAAGAGAAGCGAGACATCGCTCTTAAAGCTCTCATCCAGCGGCGCCGTTTTAACGGTGGTCAGCAATGGCTCCAGTCGCTTCATGGTTGCGGGGTACTTCAGCGCCATCGGGTCCAACAAGTAATGCAGATATGTATGTCGAATCTGTTCCAGCTTAAGAACGGAAGATGTTCCCGGTGAGATCACTACATAATAATTCGCGCCGTAATTTCGTGCATTGGTCTGGCCAGGCGCACCCATGGGATCGAGATACACGACGAATTGGCTCCCCAGATAGCCAGCAGAAGCAAGTTTCAGGTATATCTCCGTTTCGAACAACATCCTGGAGAGAGGCTCGTGGTAGCGATTCGTCAGCGCAGAGTACGCCGGGTAGTTCCGCTGCCAGATCGCATGCAGCCCCGCTTTCTCATAGAAGGCCTGCAGCAGAGGCAATACTCCAATTAGAGCCCGAGCGTCCGGGGGAAGCTCAGCTTCTTTGACCTTGGGCGTGAGTTGTGGACCATTCAGAAAAAGCGCGAGTGAAGTGTACTGGGCGAGCGTTTTCGAAGAATCTGGCTGCCGATGCTCGTCGTAATATTGGCACATCGCGCTGGTTGCTTCCTTGGCTTCCGGCGAGTCTTGAAGCGTCTTGGCCAGATCTGCCCGGACCTGGCTGCGCAGCGGATCGGAAACGCCGAGTTCCTGGTCGTACCCGCAGGCATTCATGGCGGTCAGGACAGTAAAAAGAACCTCACTCGTATCAACGGCGACTTTGGGCTGGTTTTCCGCTACGGACAACTGTGCCAGGGGCGCAATAAGGAGCATGCCAAGCACAGTTCGAAGACTGAATTTCAGTGAATTCCTCCCACCAGGCTGGGTCAGGTTGCGGATGCTGCTGTAAGTGTAAGGGCTTTCCACGCAGAGGGTCAACGCTTGCTGCAGGCCTGAGGAACCGGGCTGTTTAATGCTTAACCCTTCACGCTGATTTTTGAAAAGGACAACACAGCGCGACCGGCCGTGGGTCTTCCCATCGACATTGCCGGGCGGAAGGTGGTGAACGTCGTGAAAATCAGCATGTCTTTCTTGATCTCAGGCAACATGGACCCGGGGGTTTTAGAATCCGAGAGAATCCTGTAATCCTGCACCCGTCCATTCGAGTCGACGTAGGCCTCAATGACCAACGAATCATCGTTGATGGAATCCAGAGGCGTGCCAAATGCCGACTGCTGCAATTGCGGCGTGGTGTACAGCATCAAGGGAACGTCTGGGTTGTCAGCCTGCAGAGGCGCCAGAAAACCCATCACAAAAACAAAGATAACAACAGCGGTCGCCAGCCCGGCGGTTGCAGGCACCATAAACGCATTCAGCGCGTTTTCCCATCTGGCCGAAAGCCCGGGAAACCGTGGACGCCGGAAGCGCGCAGCTTCCTGTGAGATAGCCACTCGCAAATTCAGCGCCAGATCTGCAGGCGCTTTCCTACGGCCGATCGCGCCCAGCAAGCGCTGTGTCTCTCGCAGCGAGACATACTGAGGACGGCAATTCGAACAGGTTTGCAGGTGATGGCCAAGTTCCTGCATCTGCCTACCTGTTACCGCGCCATCGAGGTAAGGGGAGAACAGCGATTTGGCCTGCACGCAGTTCATTGCGTCACCTCAACGCCATATCCCCTGGACACTTGTGAGCCTGAAAGGCTTTCCTCTTGCTCTTCGGGAGGCTGCAACCCCAGCTGCGGACCAATCTCCCGAACGTATTCTGCCAGCCGCTGCCGAAGCGCATCGCGCCCACGAGTCAGCCGCGACTTCACGGTTCCCAGCGTAACTTGCGTGATCTCCGCGATCTCTTCATAGGACATTCCCTCCAAATCGCGCAAGATAACCGTGGTGCGGTAGGGCTCAGTAACTTTGCGTAATTCCTCCTCGACGTGACCCCTGACTTCCTCGTGCAACATGCTCTCGAAGGGCGAGTCTCCCTGATACATCAGTGTTTCACGGATTCCGATTGTGGGAATGCCGTCGAAACTCTGCGTGGGCTCTATCGACATTTCACGCGACTTGTGACGGAACCACCAGCGGCGGCGGTTCGAGGCTTCGTGGACCGCAATCCGATAAATCCAGGTCTTCAAACTGGACTCACCATGGAAATGCTTTATCCCACGAAACACTTTCAAGAACACTTCTTGTGTGGTATCAGCGGCATCGGCTGGATCAGTCACTATGCGATACACCAGGCTGTATATCGGCTGGTGGAACTCCCCGATCAGCCATGCGTAGGCTTCTTCCGAACCCGCCTTTAACTCGGCAACAATGGCCGACTCTTCGCCTCGAATTCCTAGCGCACCTGCAAGGTCACCCAAAATGGTAGCTCCCGCCATAACCCTCATGGCGTTTCTCCCATTATAGGTAACTTTGGGCCGGCCACTTGCACCAAAGTGAACGCTCCTCGCCGCACACTGCCGAGCAACTCGGCTTCTATTACATAGACTCCGTGAGACGGTCCAGAGTTCCAGAGGAAAACTGCTTTTAATTCAGCGGGTTACCTCGATGTTCGCCTAATGAGAGCGCGGACATCATTAACGACAAGATCCTCAAAAGTTCTCAACGACTCCAAAATCGCCGGGAACGGATCAGACGAGCTAAATGAGGAATCGCGAGCGGGATCCCGTGCCGATGCAAGGAGCGGGCAAGTTACGATTCGCGGTATCGAACCTAGTATGAGAACCGGACGTTTCACCAAGGTGATGTGCTTCCCAGTTATGTAACCTCAGCGATTATCAATCAGATAACGCCTGGAAAACAGAAAGCCGAGTCCGGAAGGCAACAGCAGCGAGAATGACTTCAAACTAATCGAAGACAACTGTCTTATTCCCATACAGCAGTACGCGATTTTCGATGTGCCAACGCACCGCACGGGAAAGCACGACTTTTTCCAGGTCGCGCCCTTTTTCGATCAGCGTCTCGACGGTATCGCGATGAGAGATACGCACTACGTCCTGCTCAATAATCGGCCCATCGTCAAGCACCTCAGTTACGTAATGGCTGGTCGCGCCGATCAGCTTAACTCCGCGCGAAAACGCCTGATGGTATGGTTTGCTGCCCACAAAAGCCGGCAGGAACGAGTGGTGAATGTTAATGATGCGGTAAGGATAGTGGCTTACGAAATCATTGGACAGAATCTGCATGTAGCGGGCGAGCACAAGAAAATCCGGGTTCTGCTCTGACAATAGCGAAAGCATTTGCTGTTCGGCAGTTCTCCGTTTTTCTTTATCCAGCGGGACTACGACGTAGGGAATACGGTAGAAGTTGGCAACGGATTCGTTGTCCGGATGGTTGGAGACAATTAACGGAATGTCGCACGCCAACTCGCCGCTACGATGACGATATAAGAGATCGACAAGGCAGTGGTCGTACTTCGAGACAAGAATCACCATGCGCGGGCGGTAGTTCGAGAGTGCCAGCCGATACTGCATCTGAAACTCGGAAGCAACCGTCCCGAAGTGGCGGCTGAAATCGGAAAGTGGAAAGTCGAATTCTGAAGGATCGAACTCAACCCGCATCAGAAACAGGTTGGACTCCGCGTCGCCGTGCTCGTCGGCGAAGAGGATGTTCCCGTTGTGGCGGAAAATGAAATCAGCGATTTTGGCAACCACGCCTTTGCGGTCGGGACAACTAACGAGCAGAATGGCAGAGTTTTTCATCACGGATTGTGTGGTGCGGAGCCTTCGCCCGCAACCGAATGTGCAGTTGTACTTTGAATCTACCGTTTCAGATCTTTCAAGATCTCTCGTGCTGCATTCGCTCCTGATCCACCCGTCAGCCCCGCTCCTGGATGTGTTCCCGAACCACACAGAAACAAGTTCCGAATAGGAGTGCGATATCGCGCCCAGTCAAGCAGTGGTCGCATGGTGAAAAACTGATCCAGCGCCAGCTCTCCGTGAAAAATGTGCCCTCCGGTGAAGCCGTAGGTGTCTTCCAGATCCCGGGGTGTGATGATCTGATGGCTCAGAATAAACTCCGGCAGATTAGGAGCATACAAGCTCAAAGTCTTGACCACGCTATCGCCGAGCGCCACACGCTCGCTCTCCCAATCGCTATTCTTCAGCTGATAGGGCGCGTACTGCATGTAGATTGACATCACATGCTGACCAGGTGGCGCCAGTGAAGTATCGGTCAAGGATGGAATTGTGACCTCTAAATAGGGCTGGCGTGAGAAGCTGCCATACTTGGAATCATCGAACGCGCGCTCCAGGTAGTCGATCTCGTGACCAATCTGAATGCGTCCTTTCAAAGCGTCAGCGTTACTTGCGCCATTTAAAGCAGTGAATGTCGGAAGACCCGAAAGCGCCAGATTGACCTTGGCTACGGTACCCGGCATACGATAGTGCTGAAGCTTCATAACGAAATCCGGTGAGAGATGTGCCGGATCAACCAGCTTCAACAGCGTTCGCTTGGGATCCGCATTAGAGACCATCGTCTTTGCCGGAATTTCTTCTCCATTGGAAAGAACGACGCTAATCGCCGCGCCATCTTTGACGCGGATCTCAATTACCTCCGCGCCACTGCGGATTTCCGCGCCCGCCTGCCTGGCAGCCGCAGCCATCGCTTGAGTTACGGAGCCCATTCCACCAGCGGCAAACCAGGCCGACCCCACGGGCTGTGGATCGCCAGCTGCGCGAATGAGCAAGACCAGGCTACTTCCCGCCGACCACGGGCCAAAAAAGGTGCCGAAGATTCCGCGGGCTGCGATGGTGGCTCGAAGCAACTCAGTTTCAAAGTATTCAGCTACCAAATCGGCCACAGCCATCGGGCCCCAGCGCAAAAGCCGGTACATATCCTTCTTGCCCAGATTCCGGATCTTTCGCCCGGTCGTCAGCATGGCCCACAGATCACCCCGACTGGGATTGTCGATGTCCGGCGGCACAAGTTGCAGCGCACCCCCGATCACGGCAGCCATCTTGGAAAGTGATCTTCCGAACTCTGGATATTTCGCCTCGTCTTTATGGGAGAATTCGCCGATCTGCTGCGCCGACCTTTTCACATCGTTGTAGAGCGTGAGTACGCGGCCATCAGGCGAGAGCGTCGTAACCGCCACTTCCGGCGTGATGAATTTCAGGCCTTGCTGCTCCAGTTGCATGTCCCGGACGATTTCCGGCCGCAGCGGACCGGCGGAGTGCGCGAGCGTTGAGCAGCGAAACCCCGGATGAAATTCTTCGGTGATCGCGCCGCCGCCCGGCTGTGTGCGGCGCTCCAGTACCAGCGGCTTGAACCCAGCTTTGGCCAGATAGAAGGCGGTGACCAGGCCGTTATGGCCTCCGCCTACGATGATGACGTCGCGAGTCTCAGCCATGTTCTAGGCGAGGCCTCGGCTGTCTTTGAGAATTTCCAGCGCAGCCAGCCGGCCTGGGGCGCCCATAATGCCGCCGCCGGGGTGAGTTGCAGATCCACACAGATAAAGGTTCTTGATTGGCGTGCGGAATTGCGCCCATCCAGGTACCGGCCGCAGAAAGAAGAGCTGCTCGAGAGATAGTTCGCCCTGGAAAATGTTGCCCTCGCTCAAGCCCCATTCGCGCTCGAGATCGAGCGGCGTGATTACCTGCTTGTGCAGAATGATCTCTTTTATATTCGGCGCGTGCTCGGAAATAGTGTCGATTACGTTGTTGCCGAAGGCTTCTTTCTGATCGTCCCAATTGAGACCGGGACGCAGCTTGTAGGGCGCATACTGCACGAAACACGAAAGTATATGTTTGCCGGGCGGCGCAACGGACGGATCGGTGAGCGTGGGAATGACCATATCAATGTACGGACGCCGCGAGAAGTTGCCGTACTTGGCGTCATCGTAGGCCCGCTCCATGTACTCGACACTGGGAGAGATCGAGATGGCGCCGCGCAGGTGCGCGCCGGGGCCAGGCAGGCATTTGAAGTCAGGCAACGCATCCAGCGCAAGATTCACCTTACCGGAGGACCCCCGGAACTTATAACGGTTAACTTCCTCAAGGAATTGAACGGGAAGATTGCCCTCATCAATGAACTTCGTGAATGTGAGCCGCGGATCCACGCTGGAAGAAATCGCATTCGCGTAAATCTCGTCTCCATTCGAGAGAACAACACCCTTGGCCTTGCCCTGCTTCACGATGATCTTTGCAATTCCAGCCTGAGTGCGAATCTCCGCGCCCGCTTCCCGTGCTGCATCTCCGATTGCATTCGAGATCGCGCCCGTGCCGCCGCGAGCAAAACCCCACGAGCGAAATGCGCCGTCAATCTCCCCCATGTAGTGGTGAAGCAAAACGTACGCCGTCCCAGGCGAGCGCACGCCCAGAAATGTCCCGATGATCCCGGAAGCTGACATCGTGGCCTTGAGCACATCGGTCTCAAACCACTGGTCCAGGAAGTCGACGGCACTCATCGTCATCAACTGCACCTGGTTGTACTTGTCATCGCTGGCCAGTCCCTGAAAGCGCCGCCCGATGAACAGCAGCTTCATCAGCTCTCTGGGATTCAGAGTCGCAGGATCCGGCGGCACCATGCTCAGAATCGGCTTCACGAAACGGCACATCGCCTGCATGGCTTTGCCGAATTCGTCGTAAGCCTCAGCGTCCAGCTTGGAGTGCCGAGCGATCTCGCGATGCGTTTTTCCGTGATCGTTCACCCGCCAGAGATAATCACCATTCGGCATGGGCGTAAAAGTGCCGTCGAGCGGAAGGATTTCGAGTCCATGGCGGGGGAGATCGAGGTCGCGGATGATTTCGGGCCGAAGCAAAGAAACAACGTAGGAGCAGACCGAGAACCTGAAGCCGGGAAAAACCTCTTCTGTCACTGCAGCCCCGCCGAGTACATGCCGCCGCTCAAGTACCAGAACTTTTTTTCCGGCGCGCGCGAGATAGGCCGCATTGGTGAGACCGTTGTGGCCTCCCCCGATCACGATAACGTCATATTTAGAGTTAGCTGCCATGTCGGGTGATGGTCTTTATCTCTAGCGTCTGCCGTCGACATCTGCCTCGCAGGCTCAGGAATCGCAGGGATTGTAACAGGTACAATACGAAGTAAATGACGCAGTCTCGGAGAGTAGGGAGGGTAAGCGGGTCAGAGCCCGCTCGGCAGGACCGTCCAACTTAGAATCACATTCCAGGGTGAGAACATGTAAGCACAGATTCTACTCCGAAGAAGAATTCTTGTCTCTCAACTTAAAGACGATCCTTCGTATGAGCTTGATGCTGGAGCATCAGAAGGTGCGTGTTCGCTCAATGCGCTTGCACGGTGAGAGTGAGAGGTTTGGGCGCGCCGTTTGCCTCAGTTCTGGCTTCGCTCATGCAGAAAATCTTGGCGGTAATGAACAGCGCTGTGAACGTGACCGTTAACAATACGATCTGGTGCCAGCCGCTGACCATGGAAGCGTTTCCCATAACTGCCAAGCCAAAAAAGCAGAAGAACAGATGCGCGCAGAAAACTTGAAGTGAGGCTTGACCCAGCATGACCAGGGGACGTACGGCAAGCCATTTCAGAACTGGCCTCAGGCAGATCAGCAGAGCCGCAACCGCGGCCAAATCAATCAGCCGCACAAACCCGAGATGCCACTTGTTGAACATGGGCTCGAAGACTCCAAGTTCAACTCCGCGTCCAACGGCGTAGCGCATTATCAAAAGGATCGGCGCGATAATAACTGCCGGCCCGGCAAAGTTTCTGGCCCAGCTCTGTATGGGAAAATCCTTCCTGGCCCATTGCACGCCGCACCACAAGCCGAGTACCCACAGCATTTGCCAGGCCCACAAGTCGAACGATCCCATTTGATCGAGCGGGATTGTCATTCCCAAGTGGCGCGTCATGAATGTGTGCGCTGCCTCCCGGAAGCCGAATTGGGCCGCCAGCCAGATGGCGAATGAACCCGGAACAATGAACTTCCAACCGATGCGCGCTCCCAGCGTCAGCAGAAAAGGGGAGAGCAACAGAAAAATGATGTACATCGGCAGAATGTCGAGCAGTGAAGGCCGGTAAATGAGGAGGGCACCGTCGACAATGGCATGCTTAGCTCCGGCGACAAAGTAATAGCTGAGCAGATTAGCCAATCCTGGCCGGTTCCCCTCGGCGGCAATGCGAACCGCGATGATGAAAACCAGAGCGAGAAGCAGCGCGTGATAGCCATACAATCGTAAAGTTCGTAAAAGTAATTTACGTTTCATTACACCGTAGCCGCGACGTTCGGCCACGCGGTAGTAAATGCATCCGGTGAGTAAAGCGGAAAGGAAAATGAAACCTTCTGCCGAAGAAACGAAGCCAAACGGCTGATTCACATAGACACTAACCACGGTAGGAAGATGCGTGAGAGTCATCCACACAAGCATCAGCCCGCGCAGAGCGTCGAGTTCCGGCAAGCGCCGCATTCATTCTTAGATTCAAGGTTTGGCCTTAGGGTTACGGTTAAAGATGCAGTAGAAAACCCGGAGCAATCACGCAGAGCACTCGCCTCACTCGCATTTTGGTGGGAAGCCTACTACGCGACCCGGCTCAAAATAGGTTCGGAGGAATGCACGCCTTCAAAAGTGAGGAAAAAACACTTCGCGGTGAGATCGGGAAAATTGGCGTGGACTAATTCTGCAGCGCGTTGCAGTTCATGCCGGTGATGCTCCATTTCTCGCTGCCGGTCATTACCAAAAGCTTCCAGGCCACCATAAGTCGCGCAATCGGAGTGGCTCATGAGAAACACGTGTTTCGTATGGTGCAGCCGCACGGACATCCGCACCTGCTCCAGAATGAATTCGCGCTCGAAATCGTTGCGGGGCGAGGCCAAAGTTTTCGCGCCGCCCGCAACCACGATCATATCTGGTCGCAAGATTCCCTGGCGTTGAAGAAATTTGTTAGTCGCCAGACGGATGCGTTGGTCGAAACAGCATAGTACTGCAGCATCAGCAGCGTAAGGTTCGGGAGAGGAATCGAAGTGGAATATCTTGTTCATGACCGCCTTCTCTTCATCAAACCCAGGAAGGTTGACAGTCGGGGATGCCGTTGCTCCACCTTCCTACTTAATGTAGTAGCCGGAGATTCTCCACC
>QIAA01000118.1 GCA_003224905.1 Acidobacteriota bacterium | reverse complement strand
ATAGGACATTGACCATCGCTCCGTGAGAACGAGCCATCAGCGGCAGGAAGGCTTGCGACACGCCGTACGTACCGAAAAGGTTGACGGCGAGGTGCCGTTCAAGATTGGCACGATCGCTCAGGTCATTGTGAAGGTCCACTCCGGCGTTGTTGATCAAGATATCGAGCGCTTCGACTTTCTCGACAGCATCCTGAATCTGTCCGGCGTTGGTCACGTCCAAAGTCAGGGGCGTAACGCGGCCATCGAAATGAGTAAAGGGCTGGCGCGTAGCCGCATACACCCGCTTGGCGCCTCTCTTCAAGGCTTCCTCAACCAATGCACGGCCGATGCCTCGGTTCGCGCCGGTGATCAAGATTGTTTTGTTTTCGATGTTCATAACGTTCTCCTTCCGAAATATTGTCCTTTCTATTGGTTATTACGCATCGCTCGGCGGGGAGGATACGTCCCAGGCGAAAGATTTTGGTATTGGTGGTGTGACCTCTTGGCTCGACGGTGGTCTTGACAGTTTTGCTCCTGGACCACGACCTGAAGTTATCCATTCTCAGTTTCTTGTTTGCCGACAAACCGGGAATTATCTCGAAGTCTCACCAGTTACCCACAAGCCAATAAGTTCCGCAGCCGTGGGCCAAACGCTGCGATACATGGGGTTCGTTAAAGAAGAGCTCGCTGAAACGGACCAAACCGTGCAAGGGCTCATCATCGCTCAGGATGACGATCAGCGAATCCGCAGAGCGCTATCGATGGTGCCGAACATCCAGTTTTACAAGTATCAGGTCGGTTTCAAACTCGTGAAGAGCTGACATGAGCAACGTTGGCAAACAAAAAAGAACGCCTGACCAATAGCCGCCTCTATTTCGCCGCGCAGGTTCTGGTGGCCGATTCTGCCAGGAATCTTGCGCCACGATGGCCGCAGAGCCACGATCTCCGAAGCTCTGGACATGGAGGTCACTGGAAAATCGCGCCCATCTTGCCGAGCCACTCACAAATAGACGCCGTGATTTTGGAGACCGCGCCCACACCAAGCCCTGCTCCCCTAATTCTTTTTGTCGCTGCCATCATGGGGGCGTATTCGTGAACGAAGGCAGCCAAACAAGTTCTTTCTGCCGCGTGATGAGGACTTTGGATTCACTGAAGATAATTGCGTTGACCTTCGCTATATCACACCCATTCAGTGCCGATACTTTACCGAGGGCAAAAGGACGTGCAGCCTATCAATTGAAGCTCTGGCTGACCTGAAAAGCCAATTAGGTGTCTTCTTTACTGGTTTGCAGATTTGGTGGGAGCCTGTTAGCTGCACCGAATGCGGAGCTGAGATCAATCCCGCCGACTACTTCGTCGAGACGACGAACGACGAAGACATCGATTGAGGCAGGGGAGTTTAATGGAGTGAGCTGAAGAAATTGGCCTGGTACTATTTTTCTTTGTGACCGACGAGCAGGTATTGCCTCTATTAGACGCGTTGAGCGCCGACCGGCAAGCACTCAAGGATGAAACGCTAGAGATCTTGTGGCAGGACGGGTGGATTAACGTACAAGCCACGCTCACGGTGGACGCTCCGGAAGGTCCGAGGCCTTACGTATTCTTGTCTTTTACTGAGAAGGCCGAGAGGCTTCTGAAGAAAGAGTAAACGGCGGCGCCTGGAGCCTTTCTTCCCGTCCAATCTCAAATAAGTCGGCGTAGTGGCGAAGCATGGTGTCGAGCCGATCGCCAATCAAAGCGGCGACATCCTTCGGAGCTTTGCCCGCCTCAATGCAGCGCGCAACAAAACTGTCACGCAGCCTATGTAAGCAGCCGCTCTCGGAATCCCATATACCGGCCGTTTGCATTAGGTTTCGCACCTCAGCGCGGATGATGATTGTTGCCGTGTGTGGCGGTTTCGCCGGCGAGAAGATGAAACGCTCGTGACTGTTCTTATCCGCGTAGGCTATCAGATCGGCGTGTAATTGAGGATCCAGCCGCATCTCAACCGGTGAGCCTGATTTCCGCCGGCGGGTTCTCAAGATTCCCGAGCGGATTTGCGAACGCTCCAGATGGATGGCATCAACACCAGCAAGTCCAGTTTGATAGCAAAGCCTGATGAATATAGATTGCCGCTCATTGGCGATTGATAACAGCTTGGCGATTTCCGTCGGGGTGATTGGTCGAGGCTTTAGCCGTTCCCTATCGGCTTCACTCTTCCGAATAGCCTTGAGCGCCGACAATAGAATGTCGCGCTGCTCACCAAAAAGGCGAGATCGGATGAAGGACCGGACACGTTTAAGCATGGCGTTTTTACTCTCAGAGGTGCCGGCGAGCGAGAGACGAAATTTCGCCATGTTGTCGCGCGTGAAATCCTCCAGAGCCCCAATGCGATGCTGTTCGGCAAAGGATCGGAGTTTGCCGAGAGCCCATTCCATGTTGAGCCGATGAGAGTCGGAGACATTCGACGCGCGGAGCTCGCTAATAAAAAGCTCTATGCTTCGCGACAGGCCATTATTCTGTAATTCTTCTTGCCGGCGCACAGCATTTTCGTAAGTGCCGCACGCTTCGCGGACTTGCGGACTGCCGTAACGAAGGTAATAAGTCGAGCCTCTTTGGTAGATCGTGACTTTTCCGATCATGTTACCTTACCCCTGCGCTAAATGTGCTGTGAAAATAGCACAGAAAGTTTAAAAAGCCAGCAAATTATAATATTTTCACGTCCTCGTCGGAGGAAAACAAGAGAGACACGGGCGACATAATATTGAGGTTAGGAACTCATTGCAGTTGCCGCAAGTTACGGAACGACGGAGGCTTTTACGTGCCCGGTCATGTCCTAACCCCAATTGTCAGCGGGCTGATGGTACATGTCTGGCTGGGCCCAATATACTTTGTAGTCATTACAGCGATTACCGTATTGCAGCTGATATCTGCTGGCGGCGAAGCTGGTAGCTCACAGCAAGATCGGCCAGGTTCGAGAACGGAAGGAGGATTGTGCTTATGAGAGAGAAAGTCGCTCACCATGACTTCTTAATTCTGGGTGTCGCGCTTACGTGCCTGTTGCTTCCAACACTTGGCTCAGCACAGAACAATGATATCAACCGCGCGGAGCTGAGAAACTTCGATCAGTTCCTCGACTCACATCCGCAAATCAGGGCCGAGTTGAGCAGGAATCCTTCGCTTGTCAATAACCGAGAGTATGTTGAAAAACATCAGGAATTAAGAACATTCCTGGAGGGCCACCCTGGCGTGCGCGAACAATTGCGAGAGAATCCCGGCGTCTTCATGCACCGCGAAGCTGGATACGAGAGAGCTGAGGACCGTCGCGGCGGGGGTGAATATCAACCGCACATGAGAGCGGCATTGGAGCATCTGCGTCAGGCAGAATCTGAGTTGCAAGCTGCTACCCAGGATAAGGGCGGACACCGCGTTAGGGCGATGGACCTCGTCCATCAAACCGAGTCGGAGGTCCAGGCTGGGATTCAATACGACAATCAACATCCAGATCGCTGATCGCGAAGTTTCAATTGAAGGAAAAGGGCGAGGTTGCGACCCCGCCCTTACTAATTTTGACCATCAGCAATCGATCACTGCGAACAGGAGTCGCTGACCATTTGCACGTCCGTGACTTTCATGTGGCCGTGTTCTTTATTGTTCTTGGTCATGCCAGTGTCCTTCGCTGCCTCCTGCGCGTCTTCTTTCAGATTATGCATTCTTGCATTCTCCACAACGCCAGTGGCTGAAACCGTGTGACCGACATGATCGCCCAGTGAAGCCACGCTGCTTTTCAATTCCCAGGTGCTTCCGTCTTTCGTCGTGAGCAGATATTCATTCGTATAGGGCGCGGTACTTGATTCCATAATTACTTCTGGATTCGCGCCAACTGAAAATGACCGGCATCGTTGCCCTTCGCGAGGCAGCCGGTGATGGTTCGCGTGTCGGACTTCGATTTTGAGTCGTTGGTTGCATCTTGCGCCAGCGCCCACGTACTCAGAGTAGCCAGGATCAGAGCTAGCAACAGATTCTTCACCTTCATTCGTCCCTCCAGAGAGTGAGTCCTGTCGTGCGTGAACTCGAATTACCTCGGCAATGCGTCGCCTGAAACGGCAGAAGCGTGCCAAGGCCACAAGTTCGATGGTGAGTACTCCGAGTGGGTTGTGCCGAAAGCTGCTTGTGAGCGCTGTAGCAATCACTTCATATGTTTAGCGCGGGTTCTTTCCGGGCGGTCGTCCGGTTCCTGAAGGAATGTATAAACCAATATGCAGGCTAACTGAGGCGGCGCAACAGCGGGTGTGGCATTCTTTAGACTGGCAGCTCTTCTTGTGACCAGCCACGGACCTCGGGCTTCGGCTCGGCTGTGAGATCCATGATCAACTTCTCCAACACCAGCCGCTTGCTGACTGGGCTTGAGCGCAACGCCAGGTCTGCTTTAGCTACCAACCGAATGGCCCGGGTCAGATCGCGCCTGGATTTGTAGCGCCTGGCCTGCTTGATAATGTCGTCCGCTGCAAATGGAGGAACACGGAAGCCCTGCCATAGTGCCGCCCACAACATACGCTGATCGCGGACGTTGCGTTCGAGGATCACGAGCATCTGGCGGAATGTTTTGGCCAGCATGTAAAGGTGTCCAATGGCAGCGTCTTCGCCTTCGCCGGTCGAAAGAATCGCATCCAGAGTTTCGAGAGCCCGCACCCGGTCGCGAGCGGAAATTGCATCTGTGAGTTCATCGAGAGAACGCTGCTTGGCCGCAAGCACCATGGTTTCGACATCACCCAGGGTGACACGCTTCTTTTCGCCGACATAAAGAATCAGTTTCTCCAGTTCATTGGAGATCATCATCATGTCCCCGCCCAAGGCATCTACTAGTTCCCGTGCGGCGTCGGGATCAATCTTGATTCCCTGCATGGTGCAATATTCGCCTATCCAGCGGACCGCCTCGCCCTCTTCCACGCGCGCCAGCTCCACAATCGCGCAGTACTGACCCATTTCTTCGCGGATGCGCTGATAGCGTTCCTTGTCCGTCAGATCCATCCTGCGCGCATCCGCTGGGATGCTGATGTGATCCGCCACAAAGACCAGTACCGCATTCGGGTTTGGATCCTTGCAGTAGGCCTCTATGGCGGCAAGCTTCTCCTGGTTTGCTCCACGACCAAACAGATTCTTCACCCCACGGACGAAAAACACTTGGAAAGGGGCCATTAAGGAGGGTGTTCGCGCACGATCAAGGATTTCCGCCAGGTCGGTCTCTGCGAGGTCGAACTCGAACAAGCTGAAATCGCGAAGCTCCGCAGGCACGAGATGTTTCAGGAGGGCCTCGCGGCAACGTTTGCGAAAAAAAGCTTCATCGCCCACGAACACATACGCCGGGCTCAGCTTCTTATCCTTTACCTCGGAGACAAAGCGGTCGGCTTGAGCAAAGGCTCGCATCAGAAGCCTTCCAGAATATTGGAAACCAGCGTGCGCGCAAATTCACGCGATAAACGCTCGAGGGCGGGCGACTCTTCCTCGAAAAAGCTGGAGAGCTCGTGGGAAACCTGGTATTCCTCGCGGAACAGGTATGACGGATTCTCGTAAAGCACCTTGCCTCGCCGATCAACCAGCGACACTTTCATGCTCACGACCACCAGGACACTGGAAGCCCGGCCGGTTTGCGAATCGTAAGTAAGGGGCGAAGTAGAGGTGGAAAGAACCGTGCCGTGCAGCGTGGCGTCCGCTTCATCGTTTTCGGCATTCACGATGTGGTAATGCGTGCGGGTTACCATCTCGCGCACAACCGCAGCGGTGAGCTGTTGCTCGACTTTATACGTCTGGGTCTGATTAACAAAAGCAGGAATCGCAATCGTGTGCAGATCGGTAGGAAGTGTGACCGCATGACCACCGGTGTGGTAACCGCAAGCAAGGTTCAAGAGGAGAGCATGAGTAATCAGCAGCGGAGCGAACACGAGCCGAACGGGCGCCCGCGCCACACGAGTCATTGGATCTGGCCCTTGGGGCGGCTAGCGGCCATGCTCTCCGCACATTCAACAGCGTTAGCTGCGGCGATGCGTAAATTGTCCGCTGCGGCCCAGAGCCAGAACGCATTCGGCAAGCTGCCGTCCGGAAGAACCGAAACCAGAATATCGCCTTGTCCGGCAGCGTTGACGTTGGTAGGTGAATCCTCTGGGACGTTGGCCAGCTTCACATGATCCCCGGGCAGAATCTTCGATAGGCTCTCGATGTCGGCCGGGGTTGCCATTTCCACGTGTAGCCCGAAAGCGTGCCCGTGGAAGATGGGCGCTTGTATGAGAAGTAGCGAAGGGATTGGAGATGCGTCACCCACGATGTGTTGATAGTGCTTGAGGACGCGCTGCTCCACAGCCGCAAGCGCGGGCACTGACTGCTCGCCATAGCGTGAAACCATGTTGAATGCCACTTGAGTATCGAAGATCTTCTTGGGCAAGGGTTGGAAGGAGAGTAGATTGACCGTTTGCTCGTGCAATTCGTCAATTCCCTTTTGGCCGTGCTCTGAAGCCGGTTCAAAAACCGTAGCCACTGCTCGTTTAATCGCGCCAGAGTTTTGCAGCCTCAAGAGCAGCAGTGCGAGCACTACGGCTGCCGGATGAGCCACGACCACTGGGGCAGGCTGCAATTCTGGAGCCGGCATCTGGCCCAACTGGCGCTCGACCCATGAAGAGCGAATCATCGCCTGCGGCTCACTTTCCAGCGCGGCAGAAAGGTCCACGATGGCACTGCCAGCTTGCTGCGCTGTCTTCCAAGTCTTTCGAGTGCGTTCCTGATCCGAGGCAAAGAACGTGAAGTCAATATGCTGGAACTGTTCAGGGCGAAGGTTTTGAATGAAGGAGACCTCATCACCTATCGGTTCGAGCCGGCCAAGTGACTCGTCATCGTCCAGCAGCTTCACGTCCACAGAAGGGAAATTCCGGTTAGTCAGAACTTCGGCGACCTCTTTTCCTTTCAGTGTAGCGGCGCCCACAATCGCCACTCGGTAAAGACCAGAACTGCGGGAGGGATCAGCGTGTGCTACAGCTCCGGATTTTGAGGTCGTACTCATGAAGGCAGTGATGCTTCCTTGTAAGCCGGAGGCGGTGGATTTCTGCGGCGGAAAATCCACGTCAGACGCCAGAACACGCCGGAAAACATGTACAGCAGCGCGATCGCGAACAACACGTAGCGCGAGAAGTACCAGATACCGGCGAATAACAGTCCGAACAAGACAATCAGCCGGAAGGGCTGGCGAGACCGAAGATCGATATCTTTGAAGCTGTAGAAGCGCCAGGTGCTCACCATCAGATATGCTGCAGCGACCACTAACAGTGCCCAGGTGACGGCCGTCCACCAAGAAACAACGGGATCACCCTCCGAGAAATGGACCACGGCAGCGATCACGCCTGCCCCAGCCGGTATTGGCATCCCGACAAAGTATTTTTTGCCAGGCCGGCCCGGATTCGATGGCTGTGGGTTCGCAGTGATATTGAAGCGAGCAAGCCGGCTGGCTCCCGCGATCAGAAACAGAAAGCTGGCAATCGCCCCGATCTGAATCAACCGGCCATGTGCATCGCCTAGTGCCAGCGGCAACTGCCGGAAACCCCACATCCACGCCAGCATGGCGGGCGCAACCCCGAACGTAATCACGTCGGCCAGGGAATCCAACTCGCGCCCAAATGCGCTGCTGGTGTGCGTCATGCGCGCAATGCGGCCATCAAGGCCGTCAAACAGAACGGCAAATCCGATGGCCTTGGCTGCATTGTCAAAATGCCACCCTTCGGCAATCGATCCGTGGGTTACCTGCAAGATCGCGTAGTAGCCGAAGGCGATGTTGGCGGTAGTAAATAGCGAGGGCAGAATGTACATGCCTCGGCGAAGGCGGCGGGAGGGTTTATCGTCGCTTCGCCTTTTCGGGAGGTCGTGATCGTCAGCCGGATCCTGTATCACGTGACTCCTTCGCGGGCCCGAGCTCCAGCTCCGGCCAACTCCGCTTGCGAGGAGGAGAAAGCCAATATGCTCGATCCCCCTTTCACCCGGTCGCCGAGCTTGACCTGCAAGCTGGATGAGGCATCCAGAATCACGTCTACCCGGGACCCGAACTTGATCATCCCCACGCGTTCGCCGCGCTGAACGCGATCACCTATTTTTTTGTTGAAAACGATACGCCGAGCGAGCAGGCCTGCGATCTGCTTGAAGATCACCGTCTGGCCGTCGCCCTCAACGGTGACTATGTTCTGTTCGTTCAATTCGGCACAACGTGCTCCCATCGCATTCAGGAAACTGCCGGGCTGATAACGAACGTCGCGGATCACCCCGCTGGCAGGAGAGCGGTTCACATGCACGTCGAAGACGCTCAAGAAAATGCTGATGCGGGCCTGGCGCGTTCCATTCGCCGTGATTGATGAGACATCGGTCACTTTCCCGTCAGCAGGTGAGACGATGGCGCCTGCTGCCACCGGAATGACTCGCTCCGGGTCCCGGAAGAACCAGAGGAAAAACGCTGCAAAGACCAGCGCTGGCAGCGCCCACACGGGGCTCGTCAGCCAGCCAACAACAACGGCCGCAGCCAGCAGAGGAACGGAATAGTAGTACGCGTCACGAACCATTGAGAGCTAGAGGAGATTATAGTGCAGCATTGTGGTAGAACCCGGCGGTTCTTGGGTCGGCGGTCGGGTAAACCCGATTACTCGGTGCGCAGGAAAAATTGCCGGTTCCACGCGGAACCGGCAATTTGAAGTCCACTACTAGGCGTTATTTGTCGTCCGGTGGCTGCGGCGGCGGTGGAGGCCGCTTGTCTGGCGGTCGCGGCACGGCTGGGCGGTCCTGATTCTTGTTCTGGGGTGGACGCTCAGCCTGGTCTGGACGATTAGCCTGTCCGGGAGGGCCAGCCTGATCAGGCCGTCTGCTCTGCGGCGGCATCTGTTCACGCTGTTGCTCCTGTCTCCGCAGCCTCTCGTCATCGTCCGGTCTTTGTGCTGCAGGCCTTTGCTGCTCAGGAACCGCCGGCCGCGCTTCCGGACGAGGCACATTCTGCTCCGGCCGCTGGCGTTCCATGCTGCGTGAACCGTTTTCGCGATCCCTCTGATCGTTGCGGTCCTGGTCCCTCGCGTCAGGCGGGCGAGGTACGGCATGCCTCTCCTCAGGACGTCGCGGTTCAGCCTCACGCGGAGGTTGTACTGGTCGAGCCGCGTCATTCCGATTATCCCTCGGCTCAGGCGGCCGAACTACAGGCTGACGCTCTTCGGGCTGCGCTGGTTCGGCCTGCCGCGGAGAAGGCGGCTGTATTGGTCGGGCCGTTGGTGCCGGCATCTCCGTTCGCGGAGTCTGCACCGGCTCCTGCGTGCGACCCGGTTGCGGACGCTGCGCCTGCGTTGGTTCCTCAGGCCTGGGTTGTCCAGGTCTCGTCGCCTGCGGCCGGGTATTTTCGTTCTGTGCATTTGGCTCTTGAGCCTGCCGCCGTTCATTTGCATTTTGCTGCGGCGCTTGCCGTTGCTGTTGTGCAGCTGCGTTTCCGGGTGCGGATAGAGGTTGCGGGCGAGCTGCCGGCGTTACCGTTCGCACGTTGAGAGCAGGAGCAGGTTGGCGCTGCTCAGGCGCTCTGACCGGCATGGGTTTTCTGGTCGCCACGACCTGCCGGTTCACGACTGTCTGTGGCGGCCGAGCCTTTGCTGGCGCAGATGCTCCCACGAAGCTTGTCCTCGCAGGCTGCACTGGCAGCTGATGGACCACAGGAGCTTGCACCACCTGCCTGGCATCAACTCGAACTACATTTCGAGATACAGGCCGCGCGTTCACGAAAGTATCTCGCGAAACCATGGTTACGCTATTTGTGATCCGCTGATTCGCGTAGGTAATTCTCTGCGGCCCGTTGTTGTTTCGTAGGTTGTAAACATTCGTAACCTGAGTCACATTGACCCGAGTGTTGGTCACATTGACGTACTGCACGTAACGCTGGCTCACGCGATAGGGCGGAACATACACTTCGCCCGGAGCTAGCGGGAACCATCCCACACCACTGCTATAGGCGGGGCCACCCACAAAAGCGACCAGGGCAGGCGCATAGACCGGACGGACTGCGACCGGACCGGGGACCCAGCACCACCGATCACTCGCATACGCCCAGCGCCCATAGTGGAACGGGGCGAAGCCCCACGGCTCATCGTCTACCCAGGTCCAACCCCAGGGGCTAATGTAGGCCCAGTGCCCGTCCCGATAAGGCGCCCAATCGGAACCTACATTTGTAGGAATCCAGACATTTCCGTAATCCGCTACGGTGGTCCAACGTCCGTATTCATCAAGATCTTCGTAACCCGTCATCTCAGGCGAGACGTACCTGGCCGATTCATACCGCTCTTCGCGGCGGTCACGATCGGAAGACCAATTGTAGAAATCATCGGATTGTCTGATGGATGAAACGTCGTATCGGAGCTCGTCCGTGCCGTAGAAGCGAGCTTCCTGTCCGGCAACCACATCGTAGGAATTACCCCCTCCGGTGACTTCGCCGCCGCCATTCCAAACCGTAATGTTCGTTTCCCCCCGATCCCCATCGACGTCAATGCGATACTCTCCGGGCCGTCGTAGCGTGAACGCGAGGTTCGGCGTGTTTACTTCGAACAAGTCGTTGTTGTCCAGATGGCGCACATGAAGAACCATCGTGCCCTGCGATAACCGTAACTGAGTCGTGTCATCCCTAAGATCAAGGAAGGTAAGACTGCTCTCGGAACTCAAGCGGATCGCGCTGGAACCGACGTGAAGTTCAGCACGTGACCCGCGATCAGTCCAAAGATTGTCGCCGCTGGTGAGCGGACGATTGGGAACAGCCGAGACCCAGTCACCCTCGCCACCCGGCTGAAACGAAACTGAACCTTGCACGTAATTCATCCGCGCTACACGGCCCGGGGGATCATATTCGTCGTTACTCTGAGCCACGGCCGTCAATTGAAGCGCGAGCATGATTGCAACAAAGAGCACCCAAGCCGCGAATGTCTTATTCGCTTTCATCGTATTTCTCCTTTACTGCTCGCTTTCCGCAGTAAATCTTCATACTCCAAAATGTTTAGATGCGAGATAAGTTGTTGGCGCACAATGCTTAAGCGAAACTTAAATCACTGTAGCGATGAAAAGAAAGGACCTTATGAGAAGAGTGGAATCTGCAGAAACTCTAAAGTAATTTCGGATCAATGACTGCACGCAAGGCCGGCACTAGACTAGATTGGCGACGCGCCAGGGCGTCGCCAACATCAAACCGAAAAGGTTCTACGCCACGGGCTGTTCGGTCAAAACCTTCTCTCGCTCTTCCTCATCCTGTCTTTCTTCTATTGGTGTAGAAGGCAGCGCCAGATCGAGAACCTCGCCAATCCTCTTCACGTAATGGATCTCTACATTCTCGAGTTGTTCCGGCGTAAGGTCCTCTTCGACGTTCGTCTTGTTTTCCGCAGGCAGAATGGCGCGGGTTACACCGGCACGCTTGGCAGCAAGGACTTTCTCCTTGATTCCGCCGATGGGCAAAACATCTCCGCTCAAAGTGATCTCACCCGTCATAGCCGTGAGCGGGCGAACTGGCCTTCCAGTGAGAAGAGAAACCAGAGCGGTGGCCATGGTAATACCAGCCGAAGGCCCATCTTTCGGAATCGCGCCTGCGGGCACGTGGATGTGGATATCGTGCTCAGCGAAGAAATTTTCCTCGATGCCCAGCAGGGTTGCATTCGATCGCACCCACGTCAAAGCCGCTTGCATCGACTCCTGCATGACCTGGCCGATCTGCCCGGTCATCATGAAGCCCCCTTTGCCTTTCATGCTGTTGGCTTCGACAAACAGAATGTCACCACCGGAAGGCGTCCAAGCTAAGCCCACCACAACGCCTGCCCGCTTGGTGCGCTCGGCAATTTCGCCTTCGCTGCGAATCTTGATGCCTCCGAGAAATTCCTGCACGATCTCCTTAGTGACAACCAGCTTGTCCGTTTTGCCCTCAGCCATTCGCCGCGCCTGCTTGCGGCAGATGGTGCCCAGGTTGCGCTCGAGGTTGCGTACACCAGCCTCGCGCGTGTAGTGCCGGATGACGTGCCGCACTCCTTCTTCAGGAAACTCGATCTGCTCTTTGGTAACTCCGTTCTCGTCAATCTGCCGTGGAATCAGGTACTGGAAGGCAATGTGAACCTTCTCTTCTTCCGTGTAGCCCTGGAGTTCGATGATCTCCATGCGGTCGCGCAGCGGCTCGGCAATGGGATCGAGCATGTTGGCGGTCGTGATGAAAAGCACCTTGGAAAGGTCAAACGTCACGTCGAGGTAGTTATCGCGGAATGTAAAGTTCTGTTCCGGATCGAGAGCCTCAAGGAGAGCCGATGCAGGATCGCCCCGGAAATCGCGCCCGACTTTGTCGATTTCGTCGAGCATGAAGACCGGGTCTTTCGTCTCGGCACGGCGGATGCCTTGAATGATTTGGCCCGGCAAAGCCCCAATGTAAGTGCGACGATGGCCGCGAATCTCGGCTTCATCGTGCACGCCACCGAGTGACAGACGCACGAATTTACGCCCTAAGGCGCGGGCGATCGATTTTCCCAGCGAGGTCTTGCCAACTCCCGGAGGTCCGACAAAGCATAGGATCGGGCCCTTCATTCCGGGCTTCAGACGGCGGACGGAGAGATAGTCGAGAATGCGATCTTTCACCTTTTGTAGGTCATAGTGATCCGCATCCAGAATTTCTTTGGCTTTCAGAATGTCGACTTCACCGCCCGATGTCTTCGCCCACGGCAGCACTGCCAACCACTCGATGTAGTTTCGCGTTACTGAATAGTCCGCAGCCATAGGCGACATGCGCGCCAGGCGGCCCAATTCCTTTAGGGCCTCTTTCTTCACCTCATCCGGCATGCCCGCGCCTTCGATCTTTTGGCGCAGGTCTTCGGTATCGCGCTGCCCCTCGTCCTGCTCGCCCAGTTCCTTCTGAATTGCCTTCATCTGCTCGCGCAGGTAGTACTCACGCTGGGTCTGCTGTACGCGGTCCTGCACTTCGGACTGAATCTTGTTTCGCAGTTGCTGGACTTCGAGCTCTTTGGCCAGATGCTGGTTGATCTTTTCCAAACGAATGCGGACGTCAGTAGTTTCCAGCGTGTCTTGCTTGTCGGCCGTGGAGAGTGAGGGCAGAGAGGAAGCGATAAAGTCGACCAGCCGCCCCGGCTCTTCAATATTCATCGCGACGGTCGAAAGCTCATCCGACAGCGTGGGCGAGCCTGCCACGATCTGCTGGAACAGCGTTAGAACATTACGTTGCAAGGCTTCGAGTTCGGAGCTCGTCGGGGGAATCGATTCCGGTACGGACTCAACCCTGCCACGCATAAAGGGCGTCAACTGCGTGAATTCGACTACGCGCACGCGCTCCATGCCTTCGGCGAAGACGAAGAGGCTCTGGTTCGGCATCTTTACGACTTTGTGCACAACGGCCAGAGTTCCAACCGCGTACAGATCGCTGGGCTGAGGGGCATCGACGCGCGCCTCACGCTGGGCGACAACTACTATTGTCTTGTCATCCCCCAACGAATTGATCAATTGAACGGAGCTTTCCCTCCCCACCGTCAACGGAAGGACGGCGTGTGGGAACAGCACGGTATCCCGCACGGGCAGGATGGCAAGGACACCTGTTTCCGGCTTTTCCTGCTCTTTTGGCTTGGAATTGCGCTCGGCGCGCGACTTCTCTGTCATGTTTTCACCTTG
This sequence comes from Acidobacteriota bacterium, assembly GCA_003224905.1. GTDB lineage: Bacteria > Acidobacteriota > Terriglobia > Terriglobales > Acidobacteriaceae > QIAA01. The sequence goes on along the minus strand of QIAA01000118.1, from coordinate 10,441 downwards.
AGTGTCTTGTACTCAAGTTGGATGAACTCTAGCTGCAAGAAGATGCAGCGACCCGTTTTTTGGGAAGCGGTTGGATTCTAAACCCTGCCTGAATCGTTTGCACCAAACGAAAGGTCCGTGCGCAGCATCCCGAAAGGCACATAGGATCATTAAGGCCTCGACGTTACTCAGCCGCCGGGTAAATTCCCAACACCTTGACCACATCGGCAATTTCGGCCAGATGCCCAAGTGCCTTGCGGGCCGCCTGATCGTCGCCCCTCAGGAAATCGACATAGAAAATGTACTCCCACGGCCGCCCCCGCCGTGGACGAGATTCGATCTTGCTCAAACTGATATCCCGCAGGGCAAAGACGCTTAAGGCCTTGAACAACGCACCGGGCAGGTTCTTAACGCTGAAGGCGACAGACGTCTTGTTCGCCCCCGGAAGGACGCGTCGTCTTCTTGTTACAAGAAAAAAACGGGTGAAGTTCCGCTTATCGTCTTCAATCCCAGAGACGAGAATCCGGGCCTTGTATTCCTGCGCTGCCTGGCGCCCGGCGATTCCCGCGGCATCCCTCAATCTGTTCTCGACTAAATGTTTCACGCTTCCAGCGGTGTCATAGAAAGGCATTGGCTCAATCCCAGGGTTGCGGCGAAACAGCTCCCGGCATTGTTCCAGCGCTACCGGATGAGAGTATGCGCGGCCGATATCTTTCAATTTCACTCCCGGCGCTGCGATGAGGTTATGGATAATTCTCAACCGGTATTCGCGTTGCACGAAAACCTTCCGCTCCAGCAACAGATCGAAATGCTCGGCCACTGACCCCGCAAGGGAATTTTCGATGGGAATCACTGCTGCGCCCACTGATCCTCGCTCCACACGATCGAATACTTCCACCGACCGCTTGCAGGGCACAATCGTGCAACCCGGCACCATGCGCCGCGCTGCCTCGTGGCTGAACGAACCCGCCTCCCCTTGAATCGCAATTTTCATTGCCGCAAGGTAGCTGGCTGGGAAGCAGAAAGCAAATCCTTCCGCAGCACGAAAGCGTCCATGCTGTTCGGGTAATATCGCGGAATGGTGCCGTGGATGTAATAACCTTGTCGTTTGTAAAAGGAGAGCGCTGTTCGATTATCCACGGCAGTTTCCAGTCTGATGGCTTGGCAGTTCCTGATGCGAAGGCGATCTTCGGCCGCCCTGAGCAGGCTCGTGCCGATTCCAAAGCGTCGAAATGCCCGCAATACATCAATCGTGATGACGTGCCCTTCGCCTCGTGAGCTGCTATGTGCGACCAGAAAACCGAGAATCGAAGCTGCATAGGAGCTGCGTGTTGATGTTTCTTCCGGAGAAATTTCCCGTTCTGCAACCAACGCAAATGAATTCCGCCGCCGAATGTAAGCAGACAGCTCCATCCGGCTGTAAGCGATCCCGGCAGCGAAGCATTGCTGATCAACCTGAAAGAGAGTTTCCAGGTCGTCCGGACGAGAGTCTCTCAAAACAAATTTCACTTTGGGAATTGTAATTCCGCTCTCTGATTTGCTTGCACTTACGGAGATGCAAATTCCTTCCAAGAAAGAGTTGCCGGACTTGCACCCCAAGTCGTACTATTCGCATCAGAGGACTCCGTGGGGCGCCTGATTCTCATCGACGTGGTCAGCGCGGGTGTTCTGCTGGTCCTGTGGTACTTCCTGTTCCTTCACTACAATCGAAAAAAAGGCGCCTTGGCGCTGAAGCGTGTGGAAGCCGCATGTTTCCATGAGGCCCATATCGCCGAGACGCGCTGGTTCGGAGTCAGCCGCCTGCAGGCAAAGATCGGATTCGCCGCGCACTGGTTCGAGAATGCACGCGTCACCGTCAAGCTCCGGCCACGCCCCATCCCCCTGAAATGGTTGTTAAGCCTGTGGAACAAACAACGAGAGACCCTAACCTTCGAAGCTGATCTGGGCTATGCTCCGGGCTTCCATCTCGACGTCTTCCGCCATCGCTGGCTTTCCAGACAGCACAGCAAATTTGCTCCCGGCTCGCCGCAATGGACCGTCTCGCGTCCCGGTCCCGTCGTGCTCACAACCCGCACCCATTGGGCGCATGAACTCACGCCCGTCGTGAACACGCTGATCACGTCGCGGGGACATAATCTGCTCAGTGTGCGTTTCCGCTCCGAATCTCCTCACCTTGCCGCAACTATTCCGCTCGAGGCCCTTTCCGATGATCAGGCTGCAATAGGTTTCCTGAGTGTCGTGCGTGAATTGGCGGCAGGAGCGTCAACTCACCAGCAGTAGATTCAATTCTCAGGTTCTGGCACGAACCGATATCCGATTCCTCTGACAGTAAGTAAGTGCTGCGGACGAGACGGATTCTCCTCGATATACCGGCGTAAACGAACAATAAAGTTATCAATCGCGCGGGTGTCGGTATCTTCGTGTAGTCCCCAGACCTGTTCGAGGATCGATTTGCGCGACACAACCCGCTCGGTGTTGCGGACCAAATGGCGAAGGAGGTTGGCCTCCATGAGCGTCAGACGTATCGTGTTGCCGTTGATTCGGAGCTCGAGTTTTCCGAAGTCAATCGTGCGGCCATCAAAGGTGAACGTGTCATATTCGCCGGGCGCTGTTTGCTTTGAGGAAGCAACTGTCGACTGAGCCTGTGACTCACGCATCCAGTCGCGGCGGCGCAGTAACCCCTGGAGACGAGCGAGTAGAATGGGCAACTCGAACGGCTTTGCCAGGTAATCGTCCGCACCGGATGCGAACCCCTTGAGAACGTCCTCGGGCCGTCCGCGTGCAGTCAGCATGAGCACGGGAACAAAGTTCCTGGCCGCGCGAAGTTCGCTCGCCACCACGAATCCATTCTTCCCCGGAAGCATCACGTCCAGCACCACCGCATCGAACTCCTCACCTAAGTTTTCCTGTCTGTCTTCCGTTTTCTGGCCGAGGAGTACGTCAAGGGCACTCTCACCATCTCCCACTACCTGGACAAAGTGTCCCTCAGCCTCCAGGTTGTAGCGTAAGCCCGTAGCCAGGTGAGCTTCGTCTTCCACAATCAGTACACGGCTCATTTCACCTTGCTCCGCGGAAATTCGAGCACCACTGTCGTGCCTTGACCTTCGCCTTCGCTCTTCGCAAACGCGTGACCGCCATGCTTGCGGGCGATGGCACGCACAATGAAGAGTCCGAGGCCCGTGCCCTTAACATTACTGACCAACCGGTCGCGAACGCGATAAAAGCGCTTGAAAACTCGTTTCAGCTCGTGCGGAGGAATTCCTACCCCATGGTCGCGCACGCTGAGCATTACGTGCTTCTCGTCCGGGGACTCGACCTGAACCGCCACATCAACCCGCCCATTGGAATACTTGACGGCGTTATCGAGAACGTTCGAAACCGCAGTGCGCAGTTCTTCGGCATCCCCCCAAACACTCGCATCAAAGCCGTTGCTGACCTTCTGTTGAAACGAAATATCTTCTGGCCGTAGGTGATACCTGCTTCGTGCTACATCGACGCATTCCTTCACTAATTCGCCAAAGTTCACCGCAACGCGCTCGCTGCGCCTTTTCTGGCCGGCTTGGCCCGCTTTTAAGACTTGCTCGACCGTGCCCAGTAAACGTTCCGTGTCATCCAGCATGAGCCGGTAAAACTCCTGTCGTTGACTCTGGTCCACATCGCGCCGCTCCAGCGTCTGCAGATAAAGGCGTATGGAGGTTATCGGAGTCTTCAGCTCGTGTGTTACTGCATTGATGAAGCTGTGGTGTTGCTCATTCCGCCGGATCTCGCGGATCAGAAAGCTCGTGTTGAGAATGATGCCGGCAGTAATCGCGCCAAAGAAGATGAATCCCAGGAAAACCCTAATGTCGGCGCGCCAGTTCAGGATGATCCAGCCGCTGCCCACCGCAACCGCAACGCCCGCCAGGCACACTCCGAGCGATAGAAAGAAGATGATCGTCCTGCGACGGCTGATAATGCGCATGGAATCTCGGCCAATTTTATGTTACTCGGATATCTCGAAGAGGCCTTGGCATGCTGTGAAATAGAGATGTATATATTTCTATATATTGTGCTATACTTCTTGACATGCCGCTAAGCATAAAGAATCCCGAGACCGAACACCTCGCTCGCCTGGTGGCAGGCGAAACGGGCGAGTCGATCACGGAAGCCATTCAAAAATCGCTGGCGGAGCGATGGGAGAGATTGAAGACGCGTCGTCGCGGTCGAGTTTTGACGCAGCAAGTAGAAGAACTCCTGCGGCGAGTTGATGCCCTACCGACGCTTGATTCGAGATCTGCGGATGAAATTCTTGGCTATGACGAGCAAGGGACGCCGCGTTGATGGTCATCGACACTTCAGCCCTGTTAGCGATTTTCCTGGCAGAGACTGAGCGCACGGCATTTCTGGATTCAATCCTCAAAGCAGTAAAGCGTCTAATCTCGGCTGCCAGCGTGCTCGAGACTGGAATTGTGTTGGAAACCAAGCGGGGCGAATCGGCTGGCCGCGAGTTCGATCTATTCGTTGTGCGAACTAGTCTGGAGATTATTCTCGTTGACGCCGAGCAGGTTGAGATCGCTCGTTCCGCTTGGCGCAGCTTTGGAAAGGGGCGTCATCCGGCAGCGCTCAATTTCGGAGATTGTTTCACATACGCTCTGGCCAGAGTCTCTGGTGAGCCAGTCTTGGCAAAGGGTCAGGATTTTGCGCTAACCGATATAGAACTCTGTACGAACTAAAAAGCCAATCTACTCCTCCTCTTCCGCCTGCTCCCCACGTCCTTCTTTTGCCTTGGCAATGATCTTTTCCTGCAGCTGCGCCGGCACGATGTCGTAATGATGCATTTCCATGTTGAAGCTGCCGCGCCCCTGTGTCATCGAAGTCAGATCGGCACCGTAAGTGAGCATCTCGGCCATAGGCACTTCGGCCTTCACGATGGTGTTGCCGCCCTTGTTGTCCATGCCCTGGATACGCCCGCGGCGGCTGTTCAGGTCGCCCATGATCGAGCCGGCAAATTCATCCGGAACCGTGATCTCAACCGACATGATTGGTTCCAGCAGAGTCGGCTTGGCTTGCTCCATAGCTTTCTTGAAAGCAATGCGCCCGGCTAGCTGGAACGACAGATCGTTCGAATCGACGTCGTGATAGGAGCCGTCGTAGAGGACAACTCTGAAATCGACTACCGGATATCCCGCCAGGTAACCGCGAGCAGCGGCGTCCTTGATTCCCTTTTCTACCGCCGGAATGTAGTTCTTGGGGATTGCCCCGCCGAAAATGTCGTTCACGAATTCAAACTCTGTGCCGCGCGGCAATGGTTCCATCTTGATCTTGCAGTCGCCGAATTGTCCGTGACCGCCGGTCTGCTTCTTGTGACGGCCCTGCACGTCGGCGCGCCCACGAATGGTCTCGCGATAAGGCACCTTCGGCGCTTTCAGATTCACTTCGGTGTGATAGCGCTTCTTCATCTTCGAAACGGCCACTTCGATGTGCTGCTGCCCTGTGCCGGCGATCAGGAACTCCTTAGTTTGCGGATCGCGGAAGAAGCGCAGCATGGCGTCTTCTTCCATCAGCTTGTGGATACCGGGACCCAATTTGTCTTCGTCGGCACGGGTCTTGGGCTCAATGGCAAATGTGATCGCCGGTTCAGGCAGCCTGACTTTGGGATACTGGATGGGCGCAGACTTATCGCCCAAAGTGTCTCCGGTCAGAGTGTCTTTCAATTTCGCGACCGCGCCAATATCACCGGCGTGCAACTCGGTGATCGGCACAGCAGTTTTTCCCTGCATGATGGAAATGTGCGCCAGCTTCTCCTGCGAATTGCGAGTGAAATTCTGCAGAGAAACGTCGTTCTTCAGCACGCCGGAAAAAACCTTGAAATAAGAAATGCGCCCGGCAAATGGATCCGAAACAGTTTTGAAGACATACAGGGACACTGGCCCTGAATCTGCCACTTCCCGCTCTGGAGGCTCGCCATTCCCGGAGGTAACTTCTCCGCGCACGCCACCACGCTCCGTAGCGGCCGGAGTGAACTCCACCAGGAAATCCATTAGCCGGTCGACACTGACGTTGCCCAAGCCAGAGGCAAACAGCACGGGGAAGATGCGGTCCTCGCGGATGGCATCGTGCAACGCGGGAACCAGATGTTCTTCGGGAATCGTACCCTTGTCGAAGAACTCTTCCATTAAGCTGTCGTTTCCTTCGGCAATCAGCTCGACCAGTTTTTCGTGGGCGTCCTGGGCCTCGTCTTTCATGTTGGCGGGAATCTCAGTTTCTTTTCCCTTGCCGTTACCGCCGAGTTCGTAGGTGTACGCTTTCATCGCCACCAGATCTACGACGCCGCTCAGGTTCTTCTCACTGCCGATGGGCAGTTCCAGTGGAATCACGGAGCGACCGAAGGCGTTGGTGAGGCTTTCGAGTACGCGCTGGGCGTCGGCGCGATCGCGGTCCATGCGACTGGCCACGATCACGCGCGGCGTGTTGTACTCCTCGCAATAATTCCAGACGCGCTGAGTTACGACTTCGACGCCAGCGACGCCGTCCACAACTACAATTGCGGCGTCTACCACCGGCAGCACCATCTTGGCTTCGTGGACGAACATGTTGAAACCCGGGGTGTCCACGACGTTGATCTTCGTTTTGCCCCATTCCACGTAGGCCAGTCCGGCCGACAGCGACATCTTGCGGGCGATTTCCTCGTCGTCGTAGTCCGTGGGAGCGCTGCCGTCGTCCACGCGGCCCAGCCGCTGCGTGGCCCCGGCGGTGTACAGCATGGCTGATACCAGCGATGTTTTCCCGGCGTGGCCGTGGCCCATCACCGCCACATTACGGATGTTCGCCCCTTCGTAAACTTTCACGGATTCACTCCTCATTGGCAGGCTGACAGGAAAGTGGTTCAGGTCCGAAGAGGACCAGGACAGGGTTACAGGCCAGCCCAGCGGTGCTTACGAAAACTTTGATGCTAACACAGTGGAATTTTGGGCCTCAAGGAGGGTGAGATACTTCTCTCCTAAGCCGGCCTTGCCACGTTTCCCTCCAACCCTAGCTGGTCAGAGATTCCCTTCATCGCTTCGATGCAGAACGCGATGTGCTCCTCCAGTTCCACTCCCAACTCCGCTGCCCCTTGGGCGATATCATTTCGGTTCACGCTGCGGGCGAAAGCTTTGTCTTTCATCTTCTTTCGAACTGACTTCGCATCCACTTCAGCCAGCGACTTGCCCGGCTTTACCAGTGCGACGGCGGTGATAAATCCGGCTAGTTCGTCGCAGGCGAACAATGCTTTTTCCATTGGCGTGACACGGGGCACGCCGGTGTATTCGGCGTGAGACAGAATCGCGTTGCGAATCTCATCCGAATACCCGCGCTCCTTTAGAATTTCATTTCCTTTGTACGGGTGATCGTCGAGGCTCGGCCATTTCTCATAATCGAAGTCGTGCAACAAGCCGACGACCGCCCACAAATAAACGTCTTCGGAAAATTTCTGCGCGTATGCACGCATGCAGGCCTCCACGGCGAGCGCGTGCTTGCGTAAACTTTCCGACTGAGTGAACTCAGTTAGTAACCCCCACGCCTGTTCGCGGTCAGTCATGATTTGTTACCTGTTTTCTCCGAGTTTTCTCCATGTGAGTTTGCTTTTTGTCTGAGGATCGTGCCGCTTTGGTACCAGATTTTCCTTGACTTCCACAGGGGTCATCCCGCAGATTACGCATCAGGTTTGGAACCCCTCCCCCTAAAGGTTCCAAGGAGAGCGGCCCGCTCTGGCAACTCCCAAACCTAGATGGCCACAACCCTTGCTCCTGTAGATTCAAGGGAAGTTATTCGTTGCGATCGTTGCCTGCTGGTCCAATTTCGCACTTCCAATAATCTGTGCCGCCGTTGCCACGGCTCACTCGACGAAGACGAGCCCGAAGTGGTGTGCACTCCTCCTCCACCCCAGATCCTGCCCATGCACGGAAACGGCCGTGGGCATCTGAATCTGGCGGCGTCGATTCGTTCGCTGCGCCTGCGCAACGGACTCAGTCAGCGCCAACTGGCCTTGCGGATGTCGGTTCCGCGCACCTATGTCTCCAAAATCGAAAACGAGAAAGCCACGCCCACGCTCTCTTCCCTGGAACGTCTGGCGCGCGCGCTGGAGGTGACTGTGCCGGATCTGCTTTCGGGCGGCGAACGCAATCGCCAGGAAGAAATTGCCGAACTGCTGAAAGACCAGTTTATCGCAGAGCTATTGCCGTTTGTGTCGCAACTCAATGGTCTGCAAATGTCGAGCGTCCTGGCCCAGATGCGGGACTTGACGTTGCGCCCGCGCAGAACCGCGTAAAGCGACTCAGTTTTTCCGGGCGACCACCAACTACGCCGGGATCGCAAGATTCCGGCCTTTTTTTGCCCTGCTCCGAAATTATCCGCCGGTGTTGGGGCTTTGCGAACTTTGCGCAGCCTTGGCGACCTTTGCGGTTAAAGCCTTTGACCTACGCCACAAATTCCTCAGCTGGCGGCGGCGGCGCGCCCTGCGGCATACGATCCGTGACTTCCGCCAGCCCCGCCAACTTCTCCGCCACCTCACGCTTCAGCGATCCCGCCTGATAGCGCCAGTGATAATTGCCCTCGTGCTTGCTGGGCGTATTCAGCCGAGCCTCACTCCCCAAGCCGAGGACATCCTGCAACGGAACCACAGACAAACTCGCAACCGAGCTCTGCGCCAGACGGATCAAAGCCCAGTTCACCCCATCCTCGCAGCGCCCCACGAGTGCTTCCACAGCACGCCGTTCGTGATCGCCAGCAGTTCTCCACCATCCGAGCGTAGTGTCATTATCGTGGGTTCCGGTGTAGATGACTCGGTCAGCCGTGAGGCGATGCGGCAAATAGATATGAGCGCCGGGGTCGCCGAACGCGAATTGCAGTACCGCCATGCCGGGAATCTGGTGCCGCTCCCGCAAGGCAGTTACGTCAGGTGTAATGACGCCCAAATCTTCCGCAAAAAAGGGCAGGCTGCCCAGAGCCTCGCGCAGCTTGTGGAACAGCTCATCGCTGGGCCCATCCACCCAACGCCCATGGATCGCCGTAGCCTCGTTCGCAGGAATCTCCCAGAACTGCGCGAAACCGCGAAAATGATCCAGCCGGATGAAATCGCAGGTCTGGGTCGCCCAGCGCAGCCGCTGAATCCACCACTCGTAACTTTGCGCCCGCATCGCATTCCAGTCATAAAGCGGATTGCCCCAGCGCTGCCCGGTTGCGCTGAACGCGTCGGGAGGAACGCCGGAGACGACCTCTGGCTCCAGATTTCCATTCAGCCGAAACAAATCGGGGTGAGCCCACACATCGGCACTGTCGTAATCGACAAAAATGGCGATATCGCCTACCACCCGGATGGCACGTTGGGCACAGTAGAGTCGCAAGGCGTGCCACTGCTCGTAGAAGAAGAACTGAATGGCCCGGCGGATTTGCAGAGTTTCGGCGAGTTCATGCCGTGCGGTATCGAGCGCCTTCGCTTCGCGGCGGGCCAACTCGCGCGGCCACTGGCTCCAAACCTGCTTCTCGTAACGCTCCCGAAGCGCGTCGTAGAGGATGAAGTCCTCCAGCCACCAGGAATTCTCTTCGCAAAAACAATCAAAGCGCGATCGAGCATCAGCCGGAGCGCGGCAGAGGAATCGTTTTGCGGCTTCAGCAAGCAGTGGCAGCTTCACCGCGCGAACCTGACCGTAGTCGATATTTCCAACGCTGTCGGGCAGCGAAGAGAGACGCGACGGCTCGATCCACCCGCGCTCCGCCAGCCGGTCCAGGCTGACGAGCAGCGGATTCCCGGCAAAAGCCGAAGTCGAAGAGTACGGAGAATTTCCGTTCGCGGGCGGTCCCAGCGGAAGCACCTGCCAAAGTCCCTGGCGCGATGACGCCAGAAAGTCCAGAAACGCATACGCTTCAGGACCAAAATCCCCAATCCCTCCGCGTGATGGCAGAGAGATAGGATGAAGCAGAATTCCGGTCAGGCGGGGAAAGGACATCGTAAATGATTAGAACCTTACGTAAGTTGAGGCGATCAGGAAAGTGACTTTGGTGGTAAACAGCGGAATGGAAAAACCCGGCAGTACTATCCTTCTTCGCGACTTTTCGTCAGATTGTTCATCTCCTCGCGGTTGATTTTGATCTTGCCGGATTTCTCCATGTCGGTACGAAGATTGGTCACAAAAAGACCAAACATCTCCTGTTGCTTGCTCTGCAGCAGTGAGTCGCGAACTTGATCTTTCTTTGCTTCGAACTCCTGTGGAGTGGGGTCCTGCTTCTCATTGACTACCAGAACCACGCCAGTGTTTCCATTCACAATCGGCCCGCTGACGTCGCCCGGTTTCATGCTGAACGCAACGGAAGCCCCGCCGGCCATCGAGCCAATATCCGGCACTTGTCCGTCAGGTAAAACAAAATCGCTGGTCTTGACGGCAGCACCCAGATCTTTTGCCGCCTTTTTCAAGTCATGCTCGGCCTTGGCTCGGTCGGAAAGCTC
>QIAA01000117.1 GCA_003224905.1 Acidobacteriota bacterium | reverse complement strand
ACTCAGGCTTGGTTGCAATCAAAACCGACTCAGACTTTGACAGTCTTCATTCCGATTCGAGGTTTGCTAATCTTCTTCGCCGCATGAAACTCCCGGATTGATTCGCCTTACTGGCTGAACGGCTATGCATCCCGCAACAACATGCATAAACCCGCATCCTGCGGAGGTGCGACAGTCGGCGTCTCGCTTCTAAGATACCAGGTAATCACTCCCGGTTGGTCGGCAAACAGGAAACTACTTTGTTAGATCGTCGGCGATGGGTTTTGTCCGATGCCCCAACAACCACCAGGTAGGTATACTTCTGTGGATGCTGCCCGACCAAGAGGTTATAAGCGCATGGCGTGATTCCGCGCCGTTCTGGGAGAAGCACCGCGAAATCATCCGGCAAATGTTTGCGCCGGTCACGCAAGCTCTGGTGGAGGATGGGCTGATTGGCAGTGGGCACGCAGTTCTGGATATTGCTACCGGTCCCGGAGAGCCAGCATTGACCATAGCAGCCTTGGTCGGCGCCGAAGGCAAGGTCTTCGGGATTGATCCGGCGCCGGAGATGGTTGAAGCCGCTCGTCGAGCGGCAGACCATCTTGGGTTCCAAAATGCAAAATTCGACGTCGCCTCTGCCGACCGGCTGCCGTTCCCAGCCGCTACATTTGACGCAGTAGTAAGCCGCTTCGGTGTGATGTTCTTTCCCGCTCCGGTTGACGCAGTTCGCGAGATGTTGAGGGTACTCAAGCCAGGACGGAAACTGGCCCTGGCGGTCTGGCATTTTGCCGAAAGAAATCCTTTCCACTACACGCTGTCGCGAGTCATCGAACGGTATGTCGATTCGCCACCACCTGCGCCCGATGCACCGGACGCATTCCGCTTTGCTATCCCAGGCAAGTTACGGGACGTTCTGGCCGGAGCTGGCGCGATGGTTCCATGCGAGCGTCTGCTGCAATTCACCATACAGGCGCCGATCTCAGTCGAAGACTTTTGGACACTGCGATGCGAGATGTCTGAGAAGCTTCGTGAAAAGGTCGCCATGCTTTCAAGGGAGCAGTTGACTGAAGTGAAGCGGCAGGCGTTAGAAGTTCTTCGTGGCTACTCCACAGATCGCGGGATGAGTTTTCCGGCTGAGGTTCTTATCGTCAGTGGAACCAAGAACCGTCCGACCTAGTTGAACCACTAGGGAAACGCGATGGTTTTGCAAGCGGATCGCGCGATTGTGTCCGGTTGGCGCAACCCGTACCTTACGGGATTATGGAACGTTTGCCCGTCATCCGCCAGGAATCCGGTTTTCGAGCGTAACGTCAATGAGTGCCTTGGCGATTTATCAATACTTGACATGAAGGAATCGGAGACCTGCGAGCGAATCAGCTGAACCTGCCGAAGACGCAATCGCCGGGAGACAGTCTCCTTGACGGGAAAGGAGAGAGCAGGTACACTCCTATCCCAAATAGGGGAGAGCCTTTGACAAAACCGGTTGAACTCCCGCAGGGCACACTTGAGATGCTCATCCTCAAGGCGGTCTCGCTCGGTCCGCTACATGGCTACGGCATCCTCCTGCGCATCCAGCAGATCTCCGGCGAGCGCCTCGAAATCCTGCAGGGTTCCTTCTACACCGCCATCTATCGTCTTGAGCGCCAGGGCTGGATCAAAGGCAAATGGGGTGAGTCGGAGAACAATCGCCGCGCCCGCTTTTACTCGCTCACCGCCGCCGGTAGGCGTCAGCTCAAGGCCGAGAGCGCCAAATGGACCGACATGGCTGCAGTCGTCGCCGGCATTCTCGATAAGAAGGCGGGCGAAATATGAGTCTCTTCGCCGCAATTCGCAAGCTCTGGCACTCCATCGCGCCACGAACCCACGGCGACGTCGAAGAAGAGTTTCGTTCTACCCTTGACGCCTACCAAGATGATTTAATCCGCCATGGCCTCCCTGAAGAAGAAGCCCGCCGCAAAGCCCGCATCGACCTCGGACAGCCCGCCGCCCAGTACGACACTTACCGCGACGCCATCGGCCTCCGTCTCTTCGATGAGTTAGGCGGAGACCTCCGCCACGGCCTCCGCGCCCTGCGCCGAAACCCTGGCTTCGCCGTCGTCGCTGTGTTCTCGCTCGCGCTCGGCATCGGCGCCACCACGGCGATGTTCTCGCTCATCTACGCCATCCTGCTGCATCCGTTCCCCTACGTCGGCGCCGACCGGATCATGAACCCCCACGCTATCTCCGAGCAACATCCTGACGTGTTTCAGTGGTTTACCCTTAGCAAGGCACAGTGTGATGACCTGCGCCTTGCAGCCCCGGTTGATTCGGTGCTTGGCTTCACCAGCGGGCATCTGGAGATCACCAACGACGGGTTGCCGGAAGACATCTCGGGCGTTTATCTCACAGAGAATGCCGACACGTTCTTTGGCGTGCGCCCCCTTTTCGGCCGGATGATCGAGCCGTTCGATGCAGACCACCCGGTGGTTGTTCTCAACTACCGCTTTTGGCAGCGCCGCTTCGCCGGCGATCCCCACGTCATCGGGCGAACGCTGGAGATGGATCACGACTCGTACACGATCGTTGGGGTGATGCCGCGCAGCTTCGCATTCTTTGACAAGAGCGTCGGCGATGTTTATCTGCCGGCTAGTCTCATGCGGGCTGTTGCCAACGGTCCTGCCCCCTCCTTCCTGCCGTGGATCAAGCTGCGGCCGCACGTCACAGTGGCCGCCGCCAACGCGGCGCTCGAGCCCATCGTGTTCGAGATGGCGACACACCATTCCCGAGTCTCTGGCTGGCATCTCGGGCTGCAGCCCATCATCGTGCCTTACCAGCAGAAAACTGGCCGCACCCTGAGGCTTCTTCTCGCAGGCGTTGTGCTGTTGCTAATCATCGGCTGCGCCAATTGCTCCATCCTGCTGCTGGCCCGTGGCCGCACGCGCCAGCATGAGCTCGCCATTCGCAGTGCGATCGGCGCCAGCCGCTGGCGCATCGTGCGCCAGTTGCTCGTCGAAGCTCTGGTTATCTCCTGCACGGGCGCCGTCGTAGGCGTGGCTGCGTCGTACTGGCTTGCCCGGTTTCCCCTGTCGCTTTCTCCGGATTCCTTTCCAGCCGAATCCGTCATCCGCATCAACGCTTCCGTCCTCGCATTTTCCGTCGGGCTCGCGCTGCTCTGCGGCATCCTCTTCGGTCTCGCCCCCGCACTGCGTCTCTCGCGCAACGATCCTGCGCGCTCTCTCCCGGGCCGGCAGGCTGGCGTGGTCGCTGCTCCTCGAAAGCATCGCTGGAGCGTTCTCATCGCGGCGCAAGTCGCCCTCACGCTTCTTCTCATGGCCACGGCGGGCACCGCCATCCACAGCTTTCTCGAGCTTATGCAGATGCCCCTCGGCTACGATCCCGCAAATGTCATGGAGCTCGGCATGGGGCTGCACTTCCACGACCCAGCCCAGTGGCGCCGGATTCAGTCGCGCGAAGCGCGCACCGCTTACATCGAGCAGATCCGGGAGAAGATCGCATCCGTCCCCGGTATCTTGACTGTCGCTGTGGGCACCGATGCCACGCCGCCCTACAGTGACCCAGTAAACACTGACAGCTCCTTCAACATCGACGGAACTCGCGATCGCGAGCAGTCGCAGGCCCGTGTGATCCTAGTCGGCCAGCAATATTTCGCTGCGCTTCACATCCCTCTGCTTCAGGGCCGCATTTGGAATACGGATGAAAACACCCGCGGAGACTTCATCGCAGTTGTGAATCGCGCTTTCGCAACGCGCTATCTCTCCTCGTCCAATGCCCTGGGCCGACAGCTACGCATTGCCGGTCTCCCCTTACAGGATCACTTCACGGCCAGTTCTGCGCAAAGCACCGCCTGGCGTCAGATCATCGGCGTCGTCGGCGATGCGCGCAACGACGGAGTCGATCGCCCCGTCGTCCCCGCCATCTACCTTCCGTACACCACCGTGATGCGGCAATACGTGCAATTCTTCGTCCGCACTCAGGGTGATCCGCTCACCTACCTGCACTCCATCCGCGCCGCAGTCGCGTCCGTCGCTTCCGACCAGCAGATCTCCAACGGGGCCTTCACCCTGAACGAAGCCATCGAGCGCGACGCACAGTACAGCCGCCAGCGGCTCTTCTCCATATTGTTTGGCGTCTTCTCGGCCATGGCGCTGGGGCTTGCGCTGGTCGGCATCTTCAGCCTCGTCGCTTACAGCGTCGCGCAGCGCACGACGGAGTTCGGCGTCCGCCTGGCGCTGGGCGCGCCGCGCACGCATGTGCTGTGGATTGCGGTACGCATCGCACTTGTAAGCGCGGCCGCGGGCATGGTCATCGGTCTTGCCCTCGACAGCTTCCTCGGCGTAGTCCTCGCCCACTGGATGCAAAGTGCGTTTGCCGCAGGCAGTCTGTTGGCAGCCGCCACGCTCCTCGCTCTCGGCGCATTCCTCGCCTGCCTGTTGCCCGCCCGCCACGCCATCGCCGTCCCACCCGCCGAATCTCTTCGCTATGAATAAAGCGTGTCCCATTTAACCAGAGCGCGGGGCGCCCCGTGCGGGAGTCACTTCCAGGGTGATGCCAGAGCACACCTCCTGTTTGCAATGATGCGGCTCCTCGCAACAGATCACAGCCGTATAGCTTTCGAGGGTAGCCTGCGTGGCACCGAACTGTTTGAGATGGATGGTGGCTCCCATGAAGAGAGCGGCCAGCTCAAGCGGGCGTCGACGGCTCCTCCGCTTGATTTCGTGGTTCTGCCCCTTACCAACGCGGCATCGGCAGAGATTGAGAAGGCAATCGACTCCAAGATCGGATTCACTAGGTATATCGAGGTTCCGTCGTGTCAACGCCATGGTGCCGCCATCCGCGCTGGATGATCTCATGAGGTCACACGTTTTGCGCGGCTACTCTCCCACCACCCGAACCGGGTTGTGAGTGGGTAGTCCGCAAATCGGAAATTATCCCAAGGCTGCCCAACACTAGAAATTGGTTCACTGAGTAGTTGGCGATACATCGCGATTGCACTCAGGCTTGGTATTTACGTCGCAGCACTCTCTCCCGCGCGCCGAAAGTACAGCGTAGCCTCAGCGCGAAACAGAAAATATGCAAACACTGCGAACAGCAAACTATGTATTACCAACTCCTGTTGCGAGTGGAAGCCGCTGAGAATCACGTGGTATGCCATCCAAACCATCGTGAGCCATCGCGCCCAGTTGCTGCCGCGAAGCATAAACGCTCCACAAACAATCGCCATCAGGCGCAGGAGCAAGACCCAGACCGCGTCATATTGAAACGGATCCCGAGTCCTGAACTCGTTGAAGTGGTAAGCAAACGAAATTACGCCCACTCCTATAAACAGCCAACTGATGATGGTCACAGAGAGTGGACGTTTGTTCATATGAGCAGCTGATCAGCACATCGCCGACGGCTTGATCTCAACTCCTCCACTTCAGTGTCACCGGCCCCGTCATCGGATGCTTCATCTCCCCGCCGCTGCGCTTGGCTTCAAGGTGTGCCGCCTTGAGTTGGAAATACCACCGTGCCGGCCGGTCAGCGTCGTCAATCAGCATCAGATGTGGGTTTTGTTTCAAGCCCTCGCTCTGCCGCTCCATGGTCCGCCGATCCTGCTCCACAAATTTCGCAAACACAAATTTCAGCAGGCCCGCGCCAAACGGGATCCAGCGGAAAATATTCCAGCACGCGACCACGTCGATTCGGCAGTGATCGCGCCTGATCGGTGTAACCGTCGTCAGCGAAGAAAACCAATATTTTCCCGCCCGGATCGTCTCGTAGCGCAAGTTCGGCAGCACAAAATCAATGGTGGTGGTGATCGACTCCGCATCGGCGTAGAGACGCAGCAGCTTATAAGGCGCGCTGTTCGAACTTGGCATGTGCGCGCTCATCCGGAAGCCGTTGGGAATCGGCTCAAAATCCTTCTTCTTTTCGTGAATGCTGTGGCGGCTCCGCCACCACCAGGCCTGGTGCACAAACGGCCCGTGAGCCGGATCCATGAGCCCGATAATCCCATGATCCACGCTGACCGGCATCTCAGCCGTCAGATAAGCGCTCTTGTAATTGTCGCTGAACTTTGGAATCTGCGGAGCAGGGAAGCCCGGCTGAACAGGTTTTGTGAATCCGGCGGCTTGCGGCTTAGGCTCAGGAACGAACACCCAAACATACTCGTCACGGTCTTCACACCCGTAGCTGCCGGCGTAAATTCGATCAACCTTGAGATTCTGATCAGAAGTAAGGGAAGGAATAAGTTGGCACTGCCCCGTGCGCGCATCGAATTTCCAGCCATGATAGCTGCATTCCACTTGCTGGCCATCGAACCACCCATACGACAGCGGCATGCCGCGGTGCGGGCACGCATCATACAGAGCAAACGGAGCTCCGCTTCGGGCGCGTCCCAGAACCAGAGGGCTTTCCAGGAGAACCACCTTTTGCAATTCTTTTGAATGGACTTGTTTTGCCGGGAGCGCCCGATACCAGAAACCGTACAGGAAGACCGAATCGGGCGCTTGACGAACTGGAAGCTCAACATCGTTCATCTTGGACAGGGCAGCGTACTACAGCCACGCAATATAAGCCACGAAACGACGGCATAAGACGCCATCATTCCCCTGCTCAGCTGAAGATCTTCCCCAGGATGGCTTTCGTGCCGATTCGGATTACACCCGAGTGCCGCCGAACTGCAGTAATCAACCCCCAAATCCCTCGCTAGACCGTATAATTAAAGTTTCATGCTCAAATATTCAATTGTAGTCCCGCTCCATAACGAGCAGGAGAACGTCACCGATCTGTACGATCGCCTCAAAGCGGTAATGGAAGCGAACGGCGAAGGTTTCGAAATTGTGCTGGTGGATGACGGCTCGCTCGATCGCACCTTTCATCTGCTCCGTGAAATTGCCGCTGTCGACAGCCGTGTCACCGTCGTGAAACTCCGTCGCAACTTCGGCCAGACCTCAGCGCTTGCAGCCGGCTTCGATCACGCTCGCGGCGAATACATCATCGCCATGGACGGCGACCTGCAGCACGATCCCGCCGACATCCCTATTTTTCTGGAGAAAATTGCCGAAGGCTACGACATCGTAAGCGGCTGGCGCAAGCTGCGAATCGATAATCTCTGGCTGCGCCGGATTCCGTCCCGGTGCGCCAACTGGCTGATGGCCAAGCTGAGCGGCGTCGATATTCACGATTTCGGTACGACGTTCAAAGCTTATCGACGCGAAGTTCTAGAACAGGTCCCGCTCTACGGCGAGTTGCATCGCTTTATTCCCGCGCTGGCTTCCTGGCATGGTGCGTCGATCTGCGAAGTCCCGGTGCGCAACATCAATCGCGAGCGCGGCAACTCGCACTACGGAATTACCCGCACGTTCCGTGTATTTTTCGATCTCATCACCATCCGCTTTCTGCTCCGGTATCTCTCCCGTCCTCTACATTTTTTTGGCACCTTCGGCATGATGAGCATGTTTGCCGGCTCTGGCCTGACGGTTTGGCTGGTAGTGGAAAAATTCGTTCATCACCACCCCGTCATGGACCAGCACGGCCCGATGATGGTTTTTGCCGCGGTCCTTCTGCTCGCCGGACTGAACATGCTTGCTATTGGGTTGCTCGGCGAGATGCAGGTACGCCACTATCACGAACCTGCCCATCGCGCGCCCTATTCCGTTGACCGTATCCTTCGTGCCCAAAGCGAAGAGCACAGCGTCTCAGAGTAGGCCTGTTCGCTTTATTCATTGTTGAAGAGCCGCGAAGCGGCGCCAGAATACAGCCCAGGGCGTGAGCCCTGGGTCATGAGTGGGACAGGAGCAAGCCCCGAAGGGGCGAGAGAGAAGTCCCGCCAGGCACGCCCAACGCCCCTAGATCACAAATCCCCCGCTGACATTCAGAATCTGCCCCGTAATCCAGCGCGCTTCATGAGAGCAAAGAAACGCCACTACATCTGCCACCTCTTCCGCGTTTCCAAGCTTTCCCAGCGGACTCCGCTCGATCGCCCGCTTCCTCACCTCCACATCAGAAAAATGTTCATTCGTCATATCGGTGGTCACATATCCAGGCGCGACTGCATTCACTAATATCTTTCTATCCGCCAGCTCCAACGCCCAATTCCGCGTAAAAGCATCAATCGCCGCCTTTGTCGCGCCATAGAGACTCCGCCCGCCACGCACCCCAACTCGCCCCGCCACCGACGAAATATTAATGATCCGCGCTCCCTCATTCAAAAGCGGCAAAGCATCCTGCGTGACCCAGAACACCGATTTGATATTCACCTCCAAAATCCGATCCACATCCTCCGCCGACGTCTTTCCCAACGGTGTGCCTATCCAAATCCCCGCATTGTTCACGAGGATATCGAGCTTCTTTGCACCTAAAGACGCAAACATCGCGTCGATCTCCCTCACCGACCCAAGGTCCGCCTGCACCACCTGCCCAGATCCCAACTCACCGGCCAGAGCCTCTGCCGCCACGCGGCTCTGATGACAATGAATAATGATCGACGCCCCATCCGCCGCCAGACGCCGCGCAATCGCCCTCCCGATGCCACGCGACGCCCCCGTAACCAGCGCAGTCTTCCCACCCAGCCCTTTATCCATGGGCGCCAAACTACCCCGCCTTCCCAAACGCCTCCTTATTCACCACGTACGGCATCTTCGTGACGTCTCCCCCGTAATTCTTCTCCAGCACATCAATCAACCCCTGCGCGCATCGCCCCGCCATCCCCTTATCCGGATCAGTCGAGAGCCGCGTAGTCCTCCCCGCGCTGGCAAAATGCGGATACAGCCGGCACCGATCTTCAATCGCCGGATCTCGCAGCGCCGAATCCGCCGGCAGCGGCTCTTTTTCGTAGACATCCAACGCCGCCCCCGCAATCCAGTTTTCCCTCAAAGCCCGCGCCAGCGCCGCCTCATCCACCACCGGCCCCCGCGACGTATTCACCAGAAACGCCGTCTTCTTCATCATCCGCAGCGTGCGCTCATTAAACAGATGGTAAGTCGGAGTCTGCGTCTCCCCCTCGCGCAGCAGCGGCACATGCACGCTCACAAAATCTGCTTGCGCCAGCGCGTCCTCCAGCGTGCTGTATTTGATCCATGTCTTCTCTTTGGAAATCCCGCGCGCGTGCCGCAAATCCATGGTCTCCTGGATCGCGCCGACGAACTCATGATTCTGATACGCCGGATCGTAGCAAAGCATATTCATATCGGACCCGGCACACTTCTTGATCATCGCCAGCCCGATGCGCCCCGTCCCGATGATCGCGATCGTCTTCCCCGTAACTTCATCACCCAAAAACGGCAAATACGGATGCCAATAGCTCCACTTGTTCTCCCGCGTCAGATGCTCCGCCGTCCACATCCTGCGCGCCAGCGCCCCGAGCATAAAAAAAGCAAACTCCGCCGTAGCCTCGGTCAGCACGTCCGCAGTATTGGTGAACGGAACTTTGTACCGGCTGGCATCGCCGCGATTGATGTTGTCGAATCCCACGGCAATCTGCGCCACCACCTTCAGCGTTCCCTTGCCCGCCTCGAAGACCTCCGCATCAATCTGATCGCGCAGCGTCGTAATCAGCCCGTCAACGCCGGACTTGACCTTCTCGATAATGACCTTCTTCGCCGGCGCCTCCGCATGCGGATAAACTTCCACCTCGTACCCTCGCCTCCGCAGCAACTCAATCGACTCCCCGATATCACAAGTCGCAAACACCCGGAATTTCTTGCCCATGTCTGTCTCGCATTCCTCAGGAATGCAAGACTACCACCGAGCTGCCTCCCCGAACCCCGCCCAAGGAATCAGGCGTGGAAATTAGAGGAGCGGCCGCCAAAGATGCCCCTTCGTACTTTTTCACGCGAATCTGAAATTGATTGCTTCTACAATGTCGCTCGATTCGGAGGCCGCCATGTCTTGGACAGCTTCACAGAAAACCGTCTGCTCTATAGGTGTTTTCCACCTGTTGCTTATGGTTGGAGAACTCTACCCGTGGAAGTGCCCGTTAATTCTGGGTCAAGTGCTGCAGAACGGCAGCTCCATCTATTGCCCGACGATGAATCTTTCGTGTCAACGGTGGTTCACAACGCGGGAATTTACAACGGAATTGTCGCCCTGGGTCTGATTGCGGCAGCTTCATACGGTCGTAAGGCATTCGGCATCCAGATCGCGCTATTGGCGGGTGTTGTGGTCGCCGGTCTTTTTGGCGGAGCAACCTTAAGCCCAAAAACTTTTGCACAAGCCGCCTTGGGCGCAATCGGGCTCCTGGTTGTCAGTCTTTGAGGTTTGAAGGTTTGTGTGGGGACAGCCGCCCTCGGGAGCCTGCCCTGAGCCTGTCCAAGGGTCCAGCCGAGCGAAGCTCGGCAGTGATCGACTCCACATTTTTAGCCTGCCCTGTTTTGCCGAAGCCCTGAGCAAGCGAAGGGGAAGTGGAAGAGTGCCGCAAGACAGAATTGTCATCCTGAGCGAAGCAAGACGGCGCTCAGCGCCGTCCTGCGCAGTCGAAGGACCCCATGCCCTCAATCCTGGCAGCGGCACATCGAGGAATTCTCTGCATTTTCGGATCGATGCTCATGGCCGCTTGTCCCTATTGTCACCCGTGGCGACCGCGCAGTCCTGCGCTCCCGCACGACTCCCCACGAAGGACCTCTGCATTTGAGGGTGCCCCATCCTTTCGCGTCCTTTGCGAAAGGGTGGGGATTTCCAATCCTCGGACGCAATTAGAAACTCGGCTCCGATTCGTAACAGGGCATGACTTCAGTCATGCCGATGAAAGCAGACCCATGCCCCCGCCCCGCAGGGCGCCACGAAAAATCTGTTTCGGAGGAATTTTTGATTTGGAAGCGCTACTGAGTGGAGTCAACCTGCAGTTCGCTGGTCACCTTGTCTGCTCCGGCGATCTCTGCGACTTTGCCTTCAATAGCTTCTTTCTCTTGCTCTGACTTCACCGGCCCCTTCAGCGTAACCGTGCCGTTCTGCGCGATGATCTTGATGTTGTGCGCTCTGCTGGAGAGCGACTTGTCCTTCACCACGGCACGCCGGATTTGCGCCGCCAGTTGCCGGTCCGACGTGTTTTCTTTCTGCTGGTCCGCCGTGGGCTCGCCCTGGCTGCGGTCCCGCCGGTTGACTTTGGAATTGTCCGGCGGAGCCTGGGATGCGTTGTCCTGCTGCCCCCAGAGCACGCCGAAGCTGCCCAGCAGGAAGAATTGCGTGAGCAGTGTTCTGGCTACAGTTTTCTTCATCTATTCACTTTCATCGCGACGTTCCTGGCTTCGATGGGCCGTGTGACCCTCTGGATGGCCGCGAAAGGATTAATCGAGAGCAGGTTGTGTGCGATGCAGGACAGAAGTGAGAGAAGCCGATTTCCGGAATTGTGGACTCGCCAGACGTCATTACCTTCTAGGCTCCACGTCCAATCGTAACGTGTTCGCCTTGTATTCGCTCTGATACTCTGGTGTTGGACGCTTTTCAACAAGGTTGCACAAGGCCTCGAATGCTAGAATCCGGCTCGAAAAACAGTCACCAGGGAGCGCAATTGAGGGAGCCGCCGGTCCTTCCCGTCGTGAGTTTGTTCTCGGGCTCAGGCGGTCTCGATGAAGGCTTTGTCAAAGCCGGTTTTTCGCCTGTTCTGGCGATGGACATTGACCGCGCGGCGTGTCGGACGTTTCAGTGGAACCATCCGAGCATTCGCATCCTTAAGAAGGATTTGTCACAGGCGCTCAATGGATATGTAGTCGAACGACTTTCGGAACTGCCCTCCGATGCGCGGCCTGTCGGCATGATTGGAGGGCCGCCTTGCCAAGCCTTCTCCCTGAGCAATGTACATAAGCGCTCCGATGACCCGCGTCTCAAGCTGCCGCGAAATTACGCGCACATCCTGTCCGAACTGAACAAACATTACAACCTTGAGTTCTTTGTTTTCGAAAATGTGCTCGGTCTCAAGCACAAGGCGCACTCCCAACTCTTCGGATATTTCAAAGAACTGTTTTCGTCGGCGGGCTGAACTCGACGCCCAAGATTTTGGTGTCGCCCAGAACTAGAGATACTTAGATCTTGATCCTGAAGCGATTTTGGCCATGATCTCTCGAAGGTTGGCGGCCCATCGTTCCGTCTCCGATCCAGAACGGTTCACCTCCCCTGGTTCATCATCGAGCTTGCCGTGCTCGATTTCTACTGCCTTTCGCTCTAGCGCGTAATAAATCTCGTCCCAGTCACTCTCATTCAGATCCTCGGGCTTCATTGACCGTCCCCAATCCCAATCCAGTTGAAGCGACCTCAGCGCCGTCATTAGATGACGACGTTCTAGTTTAGAACATTCCCGGACGGGACGCAGGGTACTCTCTCCGTGTGAATAGGAGGGATGCGTGGAAAAACATAATCGGTAGGCGTGTCGCCGAGGCGCGTCGCCGCTGTAATCCGCTGCTAACTCAGGACGCACTATCGGGAAGACTCGCTAGGCTTGGAATTCAGCTGGACCGAGCTGCGGTCGCAAAAATTGAGAATAATCACCGTCACGTTTTTGATTACGAACTCAAAGCAATCTCTGAAGCGCTCGGCGTCGATCCTAACTGGCTGCTCGGGGACAGAAAGCGGTGAAGGACCGTACCTCCCTTCTACGTTCCGCTACACGCCGGGCCAAATCCGACGTTGCGAACAAACTAATTAGCATGTTTCTGCACGAGCTGAGTCGTCGGATCAGTCAAGGTTGGCCGATAAAGGTCGATGATGTCGAATACGAAAGCCTAGTGCGCGAACGGTTCGGCAACACATGTCCATACTGCTCCTGTGATCTCATGATGGCGGTTTGCGTCATTGAACATCTGGATGGCATGAATCGCTACCGCACCGGTTTACACGTAGCAGGCAATGTTTTGGTTGCGTGCAAAAGATGCAACGGCGAAAAACGTCGCGACGATTCACTTCGAATTCTTTCACTAGCGCCCTCAGGCTGGGAGTCATTCCTGTTCCATAACGGCACTCAATGCCCAGCGGCATGTCTTACTTGTCATTATTGGCAGAGTGTTTGGGACAATGAGATTGAACGAAAACAGCGACTAACCGATAACCTGGAGAAGATCCGCTCTTTTCGGAGTACATTCCCTGAATTTCAGCGAGCGCTCCCTGTACTTAATCGAACGCTACCCGAGCTGCTGACTAAACTTTATTGCGACTGCCAAGGCTTCGCAGAAAGCGAAATTAAGTTTCTACTGGAAAGCTTGCCCCCATCCTTCCCATTTCACGACGATCGCGAGGCCCAGCAACCTCCGTTGTAACAGAGGCAATCGTAGTCCTTACCCATTCACAATGGGGTGTTGGAGAACTGCTTTGCCGATTTTCTGGATCGTAATCCGAAGTGCAGTTTCCTGCGTTGTTTCCGAGACAGCGTGACTCTCTTGGCTGGCAAAAACCGAAACTCATGTCGCAGACGCGCATATTGCGCTCGCCAGAACTTGCGGAACCTATGATGAATGGGGACTTTGCACTTGGAGGGCGGCGGTGCGGCCGGATTCGAACCGGACTCTCCTGATGAGGTATCTTGCCCACTAGAAGACGCGCTGCCGCCCGTGAGGAGGTACTGCGCACAGTAGATTCGGTTCAACAACCTTCTTCTCGAATACTCGGACACCATCTTTTGATGCCAACGCTTAAAGGACGCTTCAGTATCCAACCATTTCCACTTTTCAGGCTCAACTTGCCGCAACTCTAAATAGGGGGCACGAAGACGTCGATCTATCAGCTGGTACGCGGAATCACAGCTCTGCTCATTACGAATAGAGACGAGCTTTGCGTAAAGGAAATAATTCCTGAGATGTTTCCTTGTCTGAAGGCCTTTCGGCTTTATCAACCTAAGAAATTTCGTTTCGAGGTCCGACAATGCCCCGGCCTGCTTCTGCTGGGTTTGCGGAACTGTGACAGGAAGTGCGCCGTCAACAATTGCAAGCGCCGTGTCTATCGAGTCACCGTTAAACAGGATACCAGCACCCTTGCCCTCTATTCTGATTGAAGCGAGTGCAAAATGTTCAGCAATTATGGGCGTTTTTTCGTCAAGAAACCTGCAAGTCGCGGGGCTTGTTTGGTAAGTTTTGGCCCCTACACTCTTCGAATGAAGCCCATCGTATGTGGTCGAACAAAGAGCCCTCGCCAAGACATTTCCCACTGGTGGAGAAGCGCTTGATAATAAGGCATGAAAGCTTGGATAATCTTTTTCAGTCAACGTGCTTCGAAGTCCTCGGGCTGGCAATGCAATTTTGGATTCTGTTGTGCCTGCCATCCACTCAGGGATTTTCTGAGGCTTTCCATATGCCTGCCTGACCTTGTCAATGACTGCATTCAGGGTGGATCCGTTGACTCTCAACAAGTGCTTCGCAGAAATGCTGTACCGATGTTTGAAAAATTTGGGCCAGTGCAATATTTTCGAGCGTTTGTTCAAAACAAAACCGTCGTCTGCCATTGGAAACCGTCGCCTTACTGAAAGGCGTTTCTTTCTCCCTTTGCATAACCTTTTTCCGTCTGTGCAGCCCGACCGGTATTTTCCTCTGAATAGACCCAAAATAAACCCTGATCCGGCGAAAGAGGATATCCATGCGAGAGACGCCCACACCTTCAGAAAATTTCGTCTTGACGGCTTCATCTCAGCTTATCTGCCGCGACGAAAGCTGAGCATGATGTTTCGAGCGAATGCACTCACGTACCAGCCCATCACGAGAGCGCCAAGCGGGATGTTTACAGCTAACAGTTTGGGATTGCTGTAGAACTCCTCCCTTCGTGCCACATCACTGCACATGAAATAAAGCAGGCCCAGCAGAATCATCCATGTTGAATTCAAAAGGGCTGTACGCCATAACGGACCCAAGTTCGTTAAGGGAATAGGAGCAGCCCAAACAGGCCAATTTCCGGAGGGCGCTCGGCCAAGAATCAATTTTCTTCTGTATTCCAAAAGCTGCAACAGCCCAAGGCAGATGACGGCCGGATACAGCTTCAAAATGTCATTAGTATTAATTGTTGTGACCCCTGGGACTGAGAATTGACGAGGAGTTTTAAGTTTCTCAAATTCGAGCACCTTTTCATCCATCTTCAACTCATTCTCAATTTCTGCTTGATGCTCTCCAAACGCTTTACTTTCCTCATCCGCGAGCCTTTGAGCCTCTTTGAGCAGCTCAGACTGGTTGGGCGGCGACGCGATTGGGGCACGTGAATTCGAGCTCTGTCGCGGCATGCTAGCAAACAGAGCCTGACGTCGAATATCTGCCATATTCTGCTTGAATTTGCGATAACGAACTGACTCGGACTTCAAGGCTCTGATCTGATCCTTTGCATCACCGACCACGGCGTGTATCTTCGGCGGGGGATCGAATGTTGGGGCGACTACCACAAAATGTGCCAGCAGTACGGCTATGAAAAATCTAACCGCGAATCGGTTGCCCTTATCTACAATCTTGGTAGGCGTCATGAACTGAAAAGGGGCTTTTTGCGGGAGGAGTTTACATCAAATCTTTTCACCGCAGCGTAGGAAAATGCCGTCGCGTCTTGAAAGCCATCTAAGGCGGCTGTAGCTAAATGCTCTTAACGAGGCCCAGCTTCAACGGACGAACCCAACGTGTTCGCTGTCGCCCCGGTTCAGTTGCCGAATCGGGTCCTACCTTGCAGCATCGCCGTGGTCCACCGATTTCCCTTGACCTCGCTCCTCGACTTGCTCCATAAAGGTAAGTAGTACGTTTGATAGAAGTGGAGCTTTAATTTTATGATTCTAAGTCTTTGCTTTTCTAGATTTTGCCTGCAACTCATTTCTTTCCAAAGATTTCACCCCGGTTCTCCCGCTAACCTCATGATTCCAGAAGATCACATTCCCAGGGGTATACCTCTTTCCGGCTGAACTCCGCGTCCCCCGCGGAAAGCGTCTTTCGGAGCGCACGTCGTGAAACTGCTCATGTTTGGTCGTGTGTCCTTAATGAGAAAGTTGCTTATAAAGCAAAAACTGCTGTGGCGAATCTCCTGCTTGAATTGGTCCCAGTAGGCGATACAGCCACTAACTTCAAAACGTTGATTAAAGTTATTTACGGAGGAGTTGCGAAGGTGAATGTCGCGCTGCAGGACGGCAGTTGGGGCAATGTATGGCCCATTTCTGTTCCGAGTTTCCGTTTCAGCCGCTTGGCAGTCACTTTCGGTAGATCGCTGATTTCCGGGAACGAGAAAAGTGTCGAGAGAACGGTTCAGGTTGACGTAGAGCGCGGGAGAGATGCCGAAATTTTTGATGGACAATTGAAGTGCAAGTTTCGCTCCATCGCTTCCCATCTGGACTGGTGCAAGAACTTGTGGATCACCATAAACCGCCAACCAAGGTCGATTGCTGCGCACAAGGGCTTCACTGGCAGTATCTGCACTGCGTCTCGCAGCATCGGCAGCTTCCTTGTTAGCACAGTACATCTTGATTGTGTACCCAGTGTAGATTGCAAGCAGAACAACTCCAGCCAGTTCCACGAAAGGCTTCGCCTTATCCCACCAATCCTTTTCTGTCTTGCAAGTAATTTGGCAATGTGCCTTGGGTGGTTGAAGATCAGATTTTGGTGCAAGTCCCGCCGCGACTGGTATCTCGGCATGGCTGGATTGTTTCTCGGTTTCCCTTCCAGCGTCTACAGTTTGATCGTTCTGACTGATAGGCTCGGAATGTGAACGGATAGAACCAGCAGATTTTGATTTTTTCTTCTTCTTAGACATGACAGCGTTTAAGATAACTAGCGATGTCCACCGAATACAGAGAAGGCCCGGAAGCGTTCAAGAAGTTCCAACGATTTGCGACCGCAATTTTACAAGCGAATCCACGCAAGAAAAAGAAAAACGCGAAGCAGGAGAAGCCTACTTCGCGCAAATCCAAACGCTCCGACAAGGACTAGAACGGAACCTCTGCCCCCGTCCCTGTCGTTTCGTGATGTGGCGAATCACTCTTACCCGTCAAATCACTGTATGTAAGCCGATGTCCGAGAACCTGAGACATCAGCACAGCCAAGCGATCAGCATTGGTCAGTTTGCGGTCGCCTTCTTTTCGGTGGTTATAACGGAACACTTGCTCATCCACATAGCGCGAGAGATGGAACGGCTCTACCGCAACATACGTTCCCTTGAGCGAGCGCTTCAGCAGCGACCAGAAGTTCTCCATGCCGTTTGTGTGAACGCGACCGCGCACATAAGCCTCAGTCTTGTTAACGAAGTCATGCACGAATCGGCGCTGCAAACCATCACCATAGGCAACGGCGTTGTCGGTGTAGATCGTGCTCCCAAACTTCACATTGCTAAGAATTTCGTCTTGCAGGGTTTCGCGGGATACATTTGGTACGACCTTAGCGCGAATCTTGCGAAGATTGCGGTCAAGTATTCCATGCACAATGGTCTTGTTCTTGAAAGGGCCAAGCCCATCAGCTTGCAGGCGACGGCGCTTGTGCATGTTCTTAGCGATACCGCCGATAAAAGTTTCGTCAGCTTCCAGTTCGTTCCCTTCGCCGCCGATCTTGGATTTTCCAAACTTCTTGCCCTTCATGACTTCGCGGATGCGCTGCAACATAAACCATGCAGTCGTTTGCGTGACCTTGATCGTGCTCGCCAGTTCGTAACTGCTGATTCCGTTCTTGCAGTTGGCCAGCATCCAAAACGCAACCATCCACTTGTCGAGGGTGATGGGCGAATCTTCCATGATCGTCTTGACCTTTACCGTAAACTGCTTCTTGCAGGTGTAGCAGAACCAGATGCGCCGAGTCTTGATAAACGAGTGCTTTGCCGTAGCACAGCGCGGACAAACAACGTTACCGTCCGGCCAGCGCAGCTTGACCGCATAGGCAAAACAGCGGTCGGGATTGGAAAAGTACACAATCGCTTCTTGCAGCGTTTTCGGCTCTGGCAGGATAGCGTCCATGTCAAAGATGATACTACAAACTCACATGTGTGTCAACTAGTTTATTGCCCCCGCTAACCTCATGATTCCAGAAGATCACATTCCCAGGGGTATACCTCTTTCCGGCTGAACTCCGCGTCCCCCGCGGAAAGCGTCTTTCGGAGCAGAGACGGGAAGGGCACGACTTCCAGTCGTGCCGCCACGGCGCCAAAAATTCCTGGCGCTTTAGCGCCTGAGGTTCGCCTCTGGCGTTCCCTTCCGAATAGGCGCTTACCCAGCACGCTCAAACTCATCAGGAGGTCCAAATTCATGCCACTAAGTCTCAGGTTCTCTAGATTTTGCCCGCAACTCATTTCTTTTCAAAGATTTTATTCATGTTCTCCCGCTAACCCGATGATTCCAGAAGATCAGGAGAGTAGGGGTATACCGATTTCAAAATTGACCAGAGCTGACTACTGGCCACTGACAACAGACCACTTCATAACGGAGATATATATCCATGCATAAGTCCGTCCACAAACCCGAACCCTACAAACTCACCAGCCCCTTCAGCCTCAACATCCCCCGCTGCCGACACCTCAAGGTCAACGGCACCCAGTGCGGCTCCCCCGCTCTCAAAGATCACCGCTTTTGCTTCTTCCACCAGCAATGGCACGAGCGCAAGCTCCTCATCAACTCCGCCCGCGCGAGAAGAGCGAGAGCCAGCATCTCTCTCCCCGTGCTCGAAGACGCCAACGCCATCCAGCTCTCGGTCATGCAGATCATGCAGCTCCTGCTCGAAGGCCAGATTCCGCAAAAGACCGCCGGCCTCCTCTTCTACGGCCTGCAGATCGCGTCATCGAACTTGAAGCACACCAACTTCGAGCCCGAAACCAAGAACGAAATCATCATCGACCCCAAGAAAACCGCGGAAACCCGCCTCGGCCAGCCCCTCTGGAAGAACGGAGACTTCGAAGAGACCCCAGACGGCAAAATCAACCTCGACGACTACGATCTGACCGACCTCACCATCCGCGTCATCGACCAGATGAAGAAGCAGTCCGGCATGGAACCCACGCCGCGATCTGTCCGCGAGCGCTACGCCCCCTGGACCCTGCCCAAACCGGCCAACGCTGAGGAAAAGAAGAGCGGAGAGGAAAAGAACGAAGCCGCGAAAAAGGAGGTTAAACCCGAACGCCAAAGAAATCCGCGAGACCTGGAGTTATCCGCCGACGGCAGGTACTACTACCCAGACGACAAGTAGACAAGGAGCGAGAAAAATCCGCGCGCGAATCCGCGGAAGGGAAGTGAGGGCCACCGTTTCGCGCTTTTCGAAACGTGGCTAAAGCGAACGACCAACGACGAACAACACCCTTAAGAAATCCGCGTTCATCCGCGTAATCCGGAGGTGAAGTTCCGGCGGCGGCTGCCCCACGGCTCCCCACGCGGGTGTGTCTTTACTGAACTCCTCCCGTCAGCTAGACTCTGCCGATTTCAAATTTCAAGGAGGAACTTGGGGCTATGAAGCAGATCATCCGATTCGCAGTTGCGGCAGTGTGCCTTTGCTTGATGTCGGTTGCCACCGCAGTCGCGCAAGATCAATACACCGAGGGCGGAGTCGCGCGCGTCACTTTGGTCCAGATAATGCCTGGACGTTTCAATGCATTCATGGACGACCTGAAAACAAACATCAAGCCGATCTGGGATGCGGAGAAGAAGGCCGGGTTAATCGAAGACTACAACATGTTTCTGAACAACACGAAGGCGAACCCGGACGATTGGGACATTGGCTTTGCCCTGACATACAAGAACTTCGGCGCGCTCGACGGTCTGGCGCAGAAAGTTCTCGATCTGCGGATGAAGCAGTATGGCGACAAGGGCAAAGAGCAGCAGGTAATCGACAAACGGGTGCAGAATGCGCGTGTAGTAACCAGCGTCCTCACACGCGAGATTACGCTGAAGTAGCGGCGGGATCGGTGGTGCTTCGCAGGATTCGTCGAGATTAACCCCGTCGGCCCCGTTTAGGGCAGGCTCCAAAGGGTGGGGAACCGTATTGGGCTGGCAGTCGCCCCGATCCCTGTGCGACCGTGCATGTCCTTCGGCATCTAATCAAGTGTTTGACTTCCAATGCTGGCAACCCTAGATTGGAAGTGGCTCTTTGAACGGTCCAACCCACAATGGGGGCGTCACGGCTTCGACGGAGATGCTTGCGGCCAAGAGGCATGCCGGGGTGCACACACCCGTAATCGCGTGCACAATGATAATTGCCAATCAAGAAATGGCATACGCTGCTTAATTGATTTAAGTAGCCGTCCGAGGAGGTTTCGCCCGTGGGCCTCCGAAGGGCGTCGCACAGCGGGCTGGTTGTGAAGGCTACGTCTGGGCTTTCGCGACGAGATCTTCAGGCTAGCGGATCGCGTTTCTTGTCCGTTCTGAGCGCGCGCCGCGAACGTCCTGGGGTTAAGCGGAAACGCTTGATGCCGAGGGCCGCGAACGTGACTACGCATGTAGTCTCTTGACCAGTAACATTTTCGGACGCGGGTTCAACTCCCGCCGCCTCCACCATAATTGAGCCCCTCTTTTCAGTAACCTGCAAAAGCCCCAGAGATCAGTAGATTTGCGGAGATTGCACCTCATCTATCGGATCCTACCAATCTATTTCCGGAAGTGGCTCATGATCGCCTCCGCCTGCGTGCGAGTCACCACCGACGATAGCGCCGCCGCATCCGCCTGTTTTACGGCCTGAATGCTGCCGAAATGTTCGAGCAGGCGGCGAGTGGTGTGCTCGCCCACTCCTGGAATCTGGCGCAGTTCGGTGGAGCGGTCGCGAATCTGGCGGCGCTTGCGGTGAAAGGTTACAGCGAACCTGTGCGCTTCATCGCGAACCATTTGCACCAGATGCAGCACCGGAGAGTGATGATCAAGAACCACAGGATCATCCTCCTGTCCGCATACGTAGATAATCTCTTCGCGTTTTGCGATGGCGGCTAGTGACTGGTTGATGATCTCCAGGGATTCCAGGGCTTCAGCTGCAGCATGTAGCTGGCCTAGCCCGCCATCGATCAAAACCAGGCTGGGCAATTTCTTCTTTTCATCCCGGACGCGCGTGTAGCGGCGCGTCACCACCTCGCGCATCGAAGCAAAGTCATCGACACCATCGACGCTACGAATTATGAATTTGCGGTAATCAGACTTCTTCATCTGCCCGTCTTCCCAAACGACCATGGAGGCTACCGTCTCCGCACCCTGAATGTGAGAGATATCGAAGCACTCGATGCGGCGCGGCAGTTCGGGCAAGCCCAGCGAGTCCTGCAAGGCTTCCTGAATGGCCCGGGTGTTCGGTTTCATCACCCGAAAACGCTGGTCGTAGGACTGCTTCGCATTGTTGCCCGCCAGATCAATCAACGCACGTTTATCCCCGCGCTGGGGAACCGTAATATGTACCCGTGTAGGGCGGGCGCCCTCGCCCGCCATCTGGTCTGAAAGTCCCTCCTCCAGCATCGTGCGGTCTTCAAAGTCCACCGGCACGAAAATATTGCGTGGAACGTAGGGTTGCCCGATGTAGAGCTGCGTCAGGAGAGAGGAAAAGAACATTCCGGGATCAAACGCATCCGCCACGTTTTCCGTGCCGTTGTCTGCCGGCCTCTGCTCGACTGGGTTGGGGACGACCGTCCCTACTCGAGAATCATCAGCGGCGCGCGAGTCCAGTTCTGGCAATTCATCCCAGAAGAATTCGCGCCGGTCCAGCACGCGGCCGCCGCGCACGTGGAAGAGGTTTACCGCCAGCATGCCGTTTTCGTAGTGGTAGCCGAAGACATCGGCGTCATCGCCTTCTACCGAGGCGATACGCTGTTTTTCCTGCAGTTGCTCTACCGTGGAAATCAGGTCACGGCACTTGGCAGCGCGTTCGTATTCCTGATCTTGAGCCGCTTTATCCATACGCTGGCGGAGACTGCGCGAAAGATCGGTCTGCCGTCCTTCCAGGAATAATTTCACATCGCGTACCGACTCCTGATACGACTCCGGCGTGACATAACCCTCAACGCAAGGTCCCACACAGCGCTTGATGTAGTACTGCAGGCACGGACGCGGATGGTAACGGTTGAGGTCGACCTTGCACGAGGGAATCAGAAAGTGCCTGTGAATCAAATCCACGATCCGGTAGGCCAGGTTGGCAGGGAAATATGGCCCGTAGTAGACGCTGCCATCTTTCCGCAGTCGGCGTGTGACATAGACGCGCGGAAATCGTTCGCTGATCGTCAGCTTTATGTACGGATAGGTCTTATCATCCCTGAGCAGGATGTTGAATCGTGGCTTCTTTTGCTTGATGAGGTGGTTCTCGAGAGCCAGCGCCTCCTTATTATTGGCGACGATGATGTAGTCCACGTCGACCGCTTCACGCACCAGCGTGCCGGTTTTGGCGTCCTCGACACGTCCCTCGTGGAAATATGACGACACGCGGCTGCGCAGGTTCTTCGCCTTGCCAACGTAGATGACCTCGCCTTCGGCGTTCTTGTACAGATACACGCCGGCCGTGGTAGGCAAGGTCCGAATTTTCGCGTGAAGATCCATCTATAAAAATTTTAATGGAAAGTGCCTGCTGGCGTTTAGGCTGTTACTTAGCAGCGGACATCATCTGCCAGGCGGCCATTTGATCCTCTTCTGGATTCTGTTCAACGTCTTTGTCCTCACGATGTTGGCTCTGGACCTGGTTGTCTTCCATCGGCGCGCGCACACGGTTAAATTTCGCGAGGCGCTGATGTGGAGCGGCTTGTGGATCGGCCTGGCAGCGGTCTTCGCCGTCATCGTGTATTACTGGCATGGCCGGGGAGCCAGCCTTCAATTCATTACCGGATATGTAATCGAGCTTTCGCTGAGTATCGATAATCTTTTTGTCTTTTTGTTGATATTCCGTTATTTCCGCGTCCCATCCACTCACCAGCACAAAGTGCTGTTTTGGGGCATTCTTGGCGCGCTCGTGATGCGCGCGGTTTTTATCCTCGTCGGGGTCGGGCTGATCAGCAAATTCGAATGGATCATCTACGCCTTCGGAGCCTTGCTCGTGTACAGCGGAATCAAGCTGTTCAGGCAGCAGGAAGCGGAGATTCATCCCGAACGCAACCCGCTCTTGCGCCTGTTCCGCAAATGGATGCCGGTAACCAAGGACTATGTAGGAAACAAGTTCTTCGTCCGCCAGCCAGGGTTGTATGCCACGCCTCTTTTCATCGTGCTTCTGGTGGTCGAGACCACGGACGTGCTGTTCGCCGTCGATTCAATCCCCGCGATCCTGGCAATCACCTTGAACGCCTTCATCGTTTACACCTCGAACGTGTTCGCGATTCTGGGTTTGCGTTCCATGTATTTCGCCCTGGCAGGAATGATGGAGTTGTTCCATTACCTTCATTACGGCCTCGCACTGGTGCTGATCTTTGTGGGAGCCAAGATGCTCGGCTCTCATTACATCGAACTCCCTACCGAACTGGCGTTAGGCATCGTCGCCGGGATTCTGATCGTCTCGGTGCTGGCCTCGCTGATTCACCCGCAGAAGCGCGAATCTCAGGAATCCTAGGCCAGCTACTGATTACGTTATGATGTGGACGCATGACGCGCCTCACAGTATCGGTGCAGCCTCGGCCTTATGAGGCTGTGATTGAGAGCGGAATCCTGACGAAGGCAGGGAACTTTCTCCGGGAACTGCTCGCCGATTCGTCCCTCGCTTCGCACCAGATGTTTGTAGTTACCGTTCCGCGCGTCCGGCGGCGCTGGGCAAAGGTGCTCATTCAATCCCTGACGACCGCAGGTTTTGAACCCCGCCTTATCGACATGCCCGATGGCGAGCGGTACAAGCGCCTCGCCACTGTCGAAAAACTGGCTGAAAAATTAGCACAATCGGGTGCCGATCGAAGCTCTGTAATTCTCGCGTTTGGCGGTGGAGTAGTGGGCGATGTCGCGGGCCTGCTCGCGTCGCTGTATATGCGTGGAGTAAATGTGGTGCAAATTCCGACTACCGTCCTCGCGCAAGTGGACGCCTCCATCGGCGGCAAGACAGGAGTGAATCTTCGCACCGGCAAGAATCTTCTCGGCACGTTCCACCAGCCACGTGCCGTGTTGATTGATCCCGTAGTGCTGACCACCTTGCCTGAGCGCGAATTCCGCGCAGGACTCTATGAATCGATCAAGTGCGGCGTAATCGGCAATCCCGCGCTGTTTGACTTCCTGGCCAACACAGATCCTAAGAAGCTGCGGCGTAATCCCGCCAAGCTCGAGTGGGTAATTGCAGAATCCGTCAAATTAAAGGCAGAGGTTGTGTCGAGCGATGAGCGCGAGAGCGGCCTCCGTCGAATACTCAACTTCGGTCACACGATCGGCCACGCGCTGGAAGCAGAGACCGCCTACCGGCAATTTCTGCACGGCGAAGCTGTCGCGTGGGGAATGATCGCGGCCACGGACATCTCTGTCGCAACCGACCGGATCGATCAGGAAGCCGCAAGCCGCGTCAGAGACGCCGTGCTCAGGCTTGGGCCGTTGCCAAGCGTCAGCGTCAACAGGCGAAGCATTCTGAACTTGCTTCAGACCGACAAAAAGACCCGCAACGGCAAGCTACACTTTGTCCTTCCCCGCGAAATCGGAAGAGTCGAGATCGCCAGCGATGTGCCGGACAAACTGGTGCTGGAAGCTATGGACGAGCTGAAACGAGTTTCCAAAGCATGATCCCGACAATATGTCCATTGTTATCCTGAGACCGAGCGTAGCGAGGCCGAAGGAGCTATGCATTTTGCTTTTGTCCTGACCTATCGCGATTTTGCCTCGTTTGCAGCATTATCACTAAACCTTGAGCAAACCTGCACAGCAGAGTAACAGCGATGTCATCGGGGCCACGCCCGAAGGAGCGGCTGATTCCGTTTCCACCGCGCGTGCCATACGCGCGATGTTCACTTCGATTGCGCCGCGCTACGATCTGCTGAATCATCTTCTCTCCTTTAACGTTGATCGTCTGTGGCGTAGGACAACAGCCAAAACATTCGCGCATATTCTTCGCCGCCCGCACTCACAAGTGCTTGACTTGTGCTGCGGCACTGGAGATTTGTCTCTTGCTCTCCGCCGTCAGGCAGCGCGAGCGGATGCCAAGATCATTGGCGCCGACTTCTCCCACGCCATGCTGCAGCGAGCAGCTGTTAAAGCGGTGGGACCTACCCTCCGCTGGATCGAAGCTGATGCTCTATCCTTGCCCTTTCCTGAGTCCAGTTTCGATCTCGTTACTTGTGCATTCGGATTCCGTAATCTCGCAAATTACGAAGCCGGATTGCGCGAGATTCTGCGCGTCCTGCGTCCTGAAGGTGAATGTGGAATTCTGGAATTTGGCGAACCCACGGGATTGCTTGGAAAAATGTATCGTCTGTACTTCAAGCGAGTGCTACCGGCAGTTGGGGTCGTGGTATCCGGCGTGAAAGGTCCCTACAATTATCTGCCCGCCTCGGTTGCTCGTTTCCCGGAACCTCAGCGCCTCCTGAACTCCATCCGCCAGGCGGGA
Source organism: Acidobacteriota bacterium (assembly GCA_003224905.1). GTDB lineage: Bacteria > Acidobacteriota > Terriglobia > Terriglobales > Acidobacteriaceae > QIAA01. The sequence goes on along the minus strand of QIAA01000117.1, from coordinate 12,800 downwards.
TTCCGAGAAGCTTCGTGGCGGCCCTATACGTTCGGTATCGCTGGGCTCTATCGCGCGAAGAAATAGCGGGAAAAATGTCCCGATTCAGAGCTGCGATTTCTTTGCGCCCTTTGCGGTTCAAGGTCCTGGAAGCCAGAGGACTTCCATCCCCTAACCCGTCGCCGATTGCGCAACGAGACGGTCTTCTGTTTTGAAACAATCGGCAAAAGCGTCGCTAATCGTGTAGCGGATCACGTCTTCATAGTGGTCGCCCAGAAATCTTCGTAGCCGCTCCGTGCTCATAATGTACTCGCCCGTCATGTAGGGCGCCGCTTCCGGTGGAATGGCTGAGATACCAAGCTCCCAGAGCACTCGCAGCACGAGCCGGAAAGCCGCTTGTCCCGGCACACGCCGGAGAGTTGCCTTTGCGATCGCAATGCACTGTTCGAACGTCAACGGTTCGCCTCTGCCTGCGACATTGAAGATCGTCAACCGCTGAGACTCAGGTTCGGTCTTGCACAGAATATGTTTGATGAGCCGGCCCATGTCGTCCACGTGCACAAACTGGATGCGGTTTTCCAGATAGCGCCTGCCGTGAGGCAGCATGCACGCCAAACGTTTTCCCTGAGCTCGCATCTTGACTGCCCGGCCGCTGGCGCCGCTCGGCGTCCCGCGAAAAGCGCCAATCAGGTAATTCTCCATACTAGCGCCCGCGAAAATATGCGGACGCAGCGTATAGACACTGCACCCGCGCAGCGCAGGAGCGCGCTGCTGCACGACCCGGTCAGCTTCCATCTTGTGAATTGCGTAAGGTAATGTGTGCGCGCCCAGTGGGTGCTCCTCAGGTACCGGCCCGCGCAGATCACATCCATAAACGGAAACGCTGCTGGGAAACACGAACTTCTCGACGACGTTCACATCGCGATTCAATTCACTGAGTGCTTCCATCACGCGCGCTGTGCCCGCCACGTTGATCTGCCACATGCGTTGCACATCCAGGATTCCATTGCGCACCGGGTCGATCACAAACGCCAGGTGAACAACCGCACTGGGAGACGTCTGACGACACAAAAGATACAGTTCCCGGCACGATTCTTCCTGCCCAACATCCATTCGTTCGAAGCGAAGAGGAAGGTTGCTTTCGGGAGGCTTCAAATCCACCCCGATCACGTTAAACTCTGTCAATTGAGGAAGAAGGCGAAGCCCGAGATTGCCTGAAACCCCCGTGATCAGAACTGTTGGCTTGTTATCCAGCATTTACTTGGGAGCAGAGTCCGGTGACTTCGCGGGCGGCTTGAGCTCCCCTTTTGGCGGTGCTTGTGGAGTGCCCGGAGCTTCACCGAAATACTGCTCGTTCAGCTGAGGAGTAGACGCCTGCTGAATCGCCGCCATCGAATCTTTCATCCTTTGCGAGCGCAACGTGCCGCGAATCTCCTCGCGCACTCTTTCCAGAGGCAGCATATTCGTTTCCACCACCTTGTACACAAAATATCCGCCGGGACTGGAAAATACCTCTGAGACTTGGCCGGCTTTCAGATCCATCACCGAGCTTTGGTCTGCAGGAAGCGTCGTGCGCCGCACTTTGCCGAGCTTGGTGTTAGGAGTGCTTGTGCTCAGGCCCGCCATTGTGGATGCCTCTTTCTGAAGTGCGTCCATCTCCTCTCCGCCAGCCGCGCGAGCGCGTAGGCTCTCCGCCTCTTTCTTCATGGCGTCCTGCGACTCCTGGTCGCGCTTCTTGGCTTCTTCATCACTCAGCTTCTCTTTGGCATCCGGCTGCTTGGTTCGGGGAATGTAGAGCCGCTGCACATCCGCTTCCTGATAGGCCGGGGCATTGCTGTGATAGTAGTCTTCCACTTCTTTATCGGAAATCGCCGAGGATTTTTCCTGCAGATGCTTGACCAGTTCCTGAGACAACACCTGAATGCGGGTGATTTTAAGCAGTTCTTCGTAGCGCGGTCCCTGGTCCAGGCCCATTTCGCGTGCCTGGTGCGCCATGACGATTCCATTCGCATAACGTGTGGCAAGCTGGCGTCGCGTGGCTGGCGGAGCACCCGCAGCCACTGCATTGAGCAGCTGTTCGAATTCTTCTCGCGTGATCACAGTCTTGCAGTCGGAGGCCTTCGCTTTGCCAGCCTCTTGCGTGTCACATGTTCCGGGAATAGTGATGACGGCAGCCGTCAGAGGCACCTGTGTCGTGTCCGGTGTGCTTGTGCTTGAGACCGTGGCCGCCGGCTTCTGCGGTGGGGCTGGCGATTTCGCCGCCTGTGCCCAGGCAAGCGCTCCAAACATAAGGTAGACGAGTACCCAGCGCATGAGTTGAAGAATTCCTTTGTGTGACGGTGTTCCGAGCATCCTAGCACAGCCCAGCCTGAACTCTCGGAACGGCTCCCATTACCGGATGCTGAGCTGACCGATCGCGCTGCAATCCACCTGATCTGGCTCTCCGCGTCTGATGTCCGAGCCTGACGCCCGAGGTCCGCCGTCTATAATTCCGCCATGGCGGGATCGTCCGCAGTCTACAGCCCGGACTCGATGCGTTCGGAAAAGCGCGCGGTTGCCGCAAACTCCGTGCTGGCGGCTGTTGCGATCACTGCGCTAAAAATTATTGTCGGCGTTACCACCGGCAGTTTGGGCATTCTATCGGAAGCAGCGCATTCGCTCTTGGATCTCATCGCTGCCATAATCACATTATTTTCAGTGCGTGTTTCCGACAAGCCGGCTGATGCAGAACACCAGTACGGTCACGGCAAGATCGAGAACTTCTCCGCCTTCATCGAGACTGGCCTGCTTCTGCTCACTTGCTGCTGGATCGTGTACGAGGCCATTAAGCGCCTCTTCTTTCACCATGTCGATATCGAACCGAGCGTAGCGGCATTCCTCGTGATGTTCTTCTCCATGATCGTGGACTTTTGGCGCTCCCGCGCTCTCGGACGAATCGCCAGCAAATACGACAGCCAGGCGCTCGAGGCCGACGCGCTGCACTTTTCGACCGACATCTGGTCGAGTGGCGTAGTAGTGCTGGGCCTGCTACTCGTGATGCTCGGTCGCACCTGGAACATCGATTGGTTGCGCGATGCCGATCCAGTCGCCGCATTATTCGTTGCCGGCGTCGTCGTTTACGTAAGCTGGCGTCTCGCGCGCAAAACCATCGATGCTCTACTCGACGCTGCGCCCGCGGGCATCCGCAACAAGATCATTGCGGCGGCCTGGAAAGTCGATGGCCTGCTCGAAGTGGACCGCGTGCGCATTCGCCGCGCCGGGAACCGGTATTTCGCCGATTTGTCCATCGGGCTCGCCCGCAATGTGACCTTCCAGCGTTCGGAGCAGGTTGCCGATGCCGTAACGCAAGCGGTGCATGATGTCCTGCCCGATGCTGACGTCGTGGTTCACCCGATCCCGCGTGCTCTTCGTAGCGAAAACATTTTTGATCGTGTCCGCGCCGTCGCCACCCGCCATAACCTCAACGTGCACGATGTCAGCGTCCAGGAATTAGGAGGGCGTCTGCTGGTAGAACAACACCTTGAAATGGACGAACACCTGACGCTGAAGCAGGCTCACGACCAGGTCAGCGCACTCGAGTCAGAAATTCGCCGTGACATACCGGAGATCTCTTCGATCCTCACTCACATCGAGAGCGAACCGGCCACCATCGAGGCTGGCGATGAAGTGGCGCGCGACTCCAGGATGGAAAAGCGGATTAAAGCCATCACCGCGGAATTCCCCGAAGTTCTCGACATGCATGACATCGAGGTCAAGCGAGTTCGCGACCGCCTCTACGCCTCTTGCCACTGCACCATGTCAGACGAGTTACCGCTCGCCCGCGTGCACGACATTCAGACCGACCTCGAAAAGCGCTTCAAACAGGAATTCCCGAACTTGTTCCGCGTCCTGATTCATCCCGAACCCAGAACAGATAATCGGAGATAGTGATGACTGAAGCCCACGTGACCTGGATCGATAACCACCGTTTTAATAGTGTTGCCAGCTCAAATCACCTGATCATCGTGGACGGAGACAGCACCGCTGGCAACAGTCCGATGGAACTGGTTCTCATTGGATTGTGTGGATGCACGGGCTATGACGTGGCAAATATTCTGGGCAAAAAGCGGGAGCCGTTCACGAGCCTAGAAATCCTTGCCGAGGCGGAGCGTGCTGCGACTCCACCGAGTGTGTACACCCAGATCAAGCTCACCTACCGCGTAGGAGGCAAGGTCTCGCACAAGGCCGTCGAGGACGCAGTGCAGCTCTCGAAAGAGAAATACTGCTCGGTTTCCGCCATGCTGAATACGACGGCAACCATCACCCATGAAATAGAGTACGTCGAACCGAAGTGACACGAGTAAAATCGAGCTGCGTTCTAGCAGGCTGCAGAAAGACATGTGATTCGTATCAGGGCATCGCTTCAGCGGTGCCGTAAGTCGCCTACATTCAATCGCGCCTTCAGGCGCTGAGGCGATGGAATAAAGTTTTTCCGCAGCCTGCTAGAGGTACTTGTTTTTCTTTGCGTCCTTCGCGAATCCCTTTGCGTTCTTTGCGGTTAAAATCTTCTACGGCAAAGCAAACAAAAACCTGCCTCAGCAAAATTCAGTCTGAGATCCGATAATCGACCGCTTGCCCATCAAAGCGCATCCCGCCAGAGGATACTTCTACATCGCCGCCGCAACATTTTCATGGGCGCTGGCCGCCACCCTGGGGCGGGCGGCGTTCACAGGACGGTGGTCCCTTGCCGGAAACGCGCTGCACGCAATCGATCCCCTGATCCTCTCTCAAAGCCGCACAACATTTTCATTTCTAGTGCTCCTGCCCGCGCTGGTTCTCTTTCGAGGCACGCGAAAGCTGCGCCTGCAGCGCGCTGATCTTTTTCAGCTCTTTCTGCTCGGAATCCTGGGAGTCGCTGCGTCAAATTACTTCTACTATCTCGCTATCCAGAAGACGAATGTCGCCACTGCGATCATTCTGCAGTACACAGCCCCGGTCTGGGTGTTGCTCTACATGGTTGCGCGCCGACTCCAGAGGGCCACGCTGTCAAGGATTGCCGCGGTCGCGCTGGCTCTGCTGGGGATTGCCCTGGTGATCGGAATCTTCAGCTCGGGCCTGCGGCTCGACAGAATTGGAGTAAGCGCTGCACTTGTCGCTTCGCTCTCCTTCAGCTTCTACAACGTCGGCGGACACCGTCTTCTCACGCATCATGATCGTTGGACGGTGCTCCTGTACACCACCGCAAGCGCGGCTCTGTTCTGGATCTTCGTCAACTCCCCCTCAAAAATAGTTTCCGCCCACTACTCAGGCGGACAGTGGTTGTTTCTGCTTGTGTTCTCCCTGCTGTCCGTCTTGTTGCCATTTTCGTTCTATTTTGCTGGCCTGCAGCACCTTGAGCCCACACAAGCGGTGATCGGCAGTTGTCTCGAGCCTGTGTTCTCCATTCTGGTCGCAGCGATCGCTCTTGGGGAAATCCTTCGCCCCGTGCAAGCCATTGGAATTGTGTTTGTGCTGGCGGCGATCCTGGTTGTGCAGCTGCCGGACCGGAAGGCGTCCGACACCGCAACCCTAATTGAGCCCATCGAATAGATCTCTATTCCAGCTGTTTTCCTTTCGTCTCTGGCAATTGCGTGGCCACCAGGCAAGCCAAAAGGAACGATGCCCCGCACAGATAAAACGCCCAACTCAGGCCTTTGGTCTGGCCTACTCGCCCTATGACAAACGGGGCAACTGAACTAAGCGCCCTTGCGCCGTTGTAGGTAAAACCCAGCGCACGCGCACGCACGGCAGTCGGGAAAATTTCACTCCCGATGATTCCCGATCCCGAGAAAAATCCGGTGCCGAAAAATGCCACCACAGCACCGAGCACGAGAAGCACCCACGGCTCTCGCGCCTGAGCATAAAGCGGAACCAAAACACCGGCCATAAATGTATACAAGAGAAAAGACTTGCGCCTTCCTAACTGATCGGCCACCCAGCCAAACCCGGCATACCCGGGGAACATCCCGAACAGATTCAGGAAAACGAGCAGAGTCGTGGTTCCCATCACGCCGAAGCCACGTCCTCCTTGCTCGACCGGCAGTGACAAATACGGCGGCATCCACGTGAACAGTCCCCACCAGGCAAACATGCCAAAAAAATTCATGAAGAAAAGTGCAAATGTGTGATCGACGAAAGGTGGTTGAAAGATGCGGATGAAAGCATCGTTTGCTGTCCTGTCGTGAGCACTTGAATGCAGTCCGGTTCCGGCCTGATTTCGTTCTGCTCGCTTTCGCTCCCACATTTCGGATTCCGGCACGTCTCGCCGAATCCAGACCGTGACCAGCGCGGGTAGAATCCCTACGAAGAATGCCATTCGCCAATTCGCATAGTGCAGCACGATTCCTGTCACCAGCGCCGCCAGCGCGTAACCAATCGCCCACGAGCTCTGCACGATCGAGATGGCCTTCGCGCGAAGCTCCATCGGCCACGTCTCCGCGACCAGCGTTGCCCCGGTATTCCATTCGCCTCCCATCCCGAGTCCAAGAATAAAGCGGAAGATGGCCAGCGTCAGCACGGAACGCGACAATCCCGAGGCGAATGAACACACTGAATAAGTCAGAATGCTCAGCATCAGCGCGCGCTTGCGCCCAATTCGATCCGCGAGAAAGCCAAAGGCCACGCCTCCGATACCTGATGCGAGCAAAGTCAGGCTGTTCAGCAGACCCGCTGTGCCTTTCGTCATCCCCAGATCGCGCATCACGTGCGCCAGCACAAGGGCGTAGAGCATGGCGTCAAAGGCATCGAGCATCCAGCCGAGTGAGGCGGCGAGCAACGTGCGGCGCTGCGCAGAGGTGATCCGCGTCAGTGCCGGACTAAGGCCGGTTGCCATGCAGGGGATTGTTAATTCTTAAGTAAGAATTGGCAAATGGAAAGGAACACGCATTCAGAATGTCGCTCAGCTGCTACGGGCATTTCCGTGCGATCTTTGCGGCATCTTTGCGACCTTTGCGGTCAAAATCTTTTTCGACATGAAATAGGGCAAACTGCGAAGATCACCAAGCAAGCCGGAACAACTACCAGGTCAGCTTCACTAAGTGGAAATACCTTCTGGCCTTCTTCACGTCACGCGCGATCTGCTCCCGCAGCGCATCGATGGAGGGAAACTTGATTTCGCCCCGCAGCCGCTGCAGGAAGTGAATCTCAACTTCAGTCTCAGCGGTCAGCTCGATGGGATGAAAATTTAGCAAGTGCGTTTCTACTGCGAACGATTCTTCGCCGAAAGTCGGGCGGTTGCCAACGTTGGTCACGGAATCAAAGCACTCCTGGCCCACGCGAGTTCTGGTGATGTAGACGCCGTCGCCCGGGATGAGTTCTTCATACCGGCTCAAATTGATTGTCGGCACGGTGTACTTTGTGCCGTAACCTCTGCCCCGTCCCGCGGACGAAAGAATGCTGAAAGCCCGTCCCAGCAGATGCCGCGCCCGGCTTACATTTCCATCGCGAAGCAGTTTGCGAATTCGGCTACTGGAAACCGGCTCGCCCCGCAGCTTCATCTCCTGATAGACCTTCACGTCAAACCCCATTTCACGGCCGAACTCCGCCAGCATCTCCACGGTACCTGCGGCCTTGTGGCCGAAGCGGAAGTTAAAGCCTTCGTGGACTTCGCGAGCCCGCAGCTTTTCCTTAAGAATTTCCATCGCGAACTGCTGGGCCGCCATCAGCGAAAGGTCTCGGCCGAAGGGGAGCAGCAACACAGCATCAAGGCCCGTACACTCCAACAGCCGAATCTTCTCCGTAGTTGGAGTGATCAGCTTCAATTCTGAATCGGGCCGCAGAATCCGCACGGGATGCGGCTCAAACGTTACGGCCATTGCCCGAACGCCCTGCTCCCGCGCCCGCCGTACAATCTCCTTCAAGACGTGCGCATGGGCGCGGTGTACTCCATCAAAGTTCCCGACACTCACCAGCGTGGGCCCAAACTCCGCCGGTACTTCGTCAAGTTGGTGAAAAACTTGCATCCCAGGCTTCTAAGTGATGGATTTTCTTCGCGTCCTTTGCACAATCTTTGCGTTCTTTGCGGTTAACGCTCTTGAAGCGACGCGCGAAAACTAAATTTCAAACTCCAGCTTCATCCCGTCATACGAAAGCCGCACGTTCGGCGGCAGAGCCGCATTGGTCACCTCATGCGGCAGATCGTGACAAATATGCGTGAAGAACGCCCGCTTCGGCTTCAGCCGCTGCACGATCTTCAGTGAATTATCGACCGTAGAATGTGTCGGATGAGGCTTATAACGCAGCGCATCAAGGAACAGAATGTCAAGGTTCTGCAGCTGCTTTAGAGACTCCTCAGGAATTTCACTGTGGTCAGTCAGATAAGCTGCTGAGCCAAAGCGAAAGCCGTAGATCTCCGTATCGCCGTGAATCACGATCACTGGAATAAAACACGCGCCAAACAGTTCCAGCGGCCCAGTCATCAATCGCAGCTCAACTTGCGGCAGCCCACCAAACTTATAATCGGCGTCAAAGATGTAGCGAAACATGTTGCGAATGAAATCAGCAACCTCAGGATGAGCGTATAACGGCAGCTTGTTCGGCCTATGCCGAAAGCTCACCGGTCGAAGATCGTCGATGCCCAGAATATGATCCGCATGCGCGTGCGTGTAGAGCACGGCATCGAGATGCGCAATACCTTCACGAATCGCCTGTTCGCGAAAATCAGGAGTAGTGTCTACCAGCACGTTCCTGCCGTTGTATTGGATAAGCACCGAAGGCCGGCTGCGGCGGTCGCGCGCGTCAGTGGAATGACAAACCGCGCAGCTGCAGCCGATGGTGGGCACACCCATCGATGTGCCGCTGCCCAGCACCGTTAATACGGCTTTCATCTTTTCGCGGGATCGGTCCCCGTCGCCTTAGGTGGCCGGGCCAGCGCATTGGTGACTTCCACGTACGCCATGCGCAGTTCGTACAAAGCGTTCTGCAGAAAGTTTTCCTCTGCCGACGTGAGATTTCCCTTCGTCTTCTCGGAAAGCAAGCTGAGCGTATCAACCGTCTGGCGCGCGCCGATCAAGTCGATGCGCGGCTGTCCGCCTTCTTCGTGCATCAGACCGAGTTGCATCATGGCCGTCATATAAAGCGACGCCAGAAAGCGCTCAAAGGTCATCTCCAGGTCTTTGGAGGACTGTCCACTCAGCTCTACGCGCGAATCGAGATCCTTCTTCGAACGGCGGTAAGCATCAGCTTGCTGCTTCTGCTCACTCGCTGAGGGCGCAGGTTGGACATCAGCCTCAGCAGGCGGTGACGCAGCCTCTACGCGCTGCGGCCCCGGCTTCGCAGGTTGTGCTACGTCTTCAACCACTTCTTGCCGCAGCTCACCTTCGGGTGTGAACAAGCGGCGGTCGGTTACGACAAAAGCCTCTTCTTTTTTCTTCTCAGCCATAAGTTCGCTTAAGCAACTCCAACATTAAGGATTTACACGGGAGGTATGCACTATGCCATCGAAGGGCAGCGCCACTACTCGCGCCTTTGCATCGCCTGCTGGTAGTTCTTGGTCCGGCGCAGCAACCTCGCGGCGGATGTAACCCAGAGCGACGGCCCGGTCGCCGTTCTCTACAGGCAGATACGCGGCGCTGGTAATTTCGCCGGCGTCCTTGCCGTCCGCCTGAACTTTGGTCCCCGGCACAGGCAGTGGACCCTCAATCTCAAAGCCACTGAACTGGCGATGCACGCTTCCACGGGAGCGGATCCGTTCCACGATCTCCTGCCCGATGTAGCATCCTTTAGTGAAACTCAAAGCGCGCTGCTGCCCGGTTTCCTGCGGCAAATCGCGATCACGGATGTCCTGCCCGTAGCGCGGTATCCCTGATGCAATCCGCAATGACTCCACGGCCGAAGAACTTACCGGCGCTGCTCCAGCAGCTACGAGGGCATCCCACAAGGATGAGCGCTGTTCCGGTGCAACCCACAATTCAAACGAGTGGACCAGGGGATTGTCGCTGCGCACCACAGTGACTTTGTTCTCGCGCCATACGAATTCGGCAAACTGCAGCGGCTGAAGCTCAACGATGTCGATACCGGCTCCCTTTAGCACGGGCCCGGAGCGCGGACCAGCCAGGCCAATTGCCTTCAAGTTGCCGCTCACATCCGTCAGTTTCACATCATCCATGATGATGTAGCGGCGTAAAATCCCTAGCACTTTTTCAAGCTGAGCCACGTCGAGATCCAGAAGCAACGAATCGCCACGCTGGTAAGCGTAGAGATCACCCTGAATGCGGCCTTGCGGGGTCAGCAAGAATCCGTATACCCCTTGTCCGGCTGGCAGATCACGCACGTTGTTGCTGATCATGCTGTTCAGCCAGCGGACGCGGTGACTGCCGGTAATCTCAACCTTGGCCCGGCAGTCCAGATCAAAAACTCCGCAACCGCTTGTCAGATGTCCGAAGTCCTCTCTGGCGCTCCCAGCCGCTCGGGATTCTACAACAAAGTCCGCGCTGTTCTGTTGAACGGAACTCATAATGTATCGTTTCAATTATAACGAAGCCTTAGCGAACTTCACGCTTGGCCTTGCGTCATTTGCGGCTGTTCTTAGCGCGCTTTGCGGTCTGTTCTTTGCGTCCTTCGCGGTTTTCTCCGCGCTCTTTGCGGTTAGCTTTTTGCCCTACACACTGAAGCCCGTGACCCACACCTGCCCAGCGCCTCACCCTGAATCCTCATGCTTCCGCCATGTGGTATGTTCCATGCGTGAGCTCGGGCAAACGCATTGCCGTAATTCCTGGAGACGGCATCGGCAAAGAAGTTATTCCGCAAGCGGTGAGCGTGCTCAAGGCCACTGGTGCTCAGGTACAACTCTCGTATTTTGACTGGAGCGCAGACCGGTTTCTTGCCGATGGCACGACCGTCCCCCGGGATGGATTTGCGTCGTTGGCGGGCGATTTCGATGCCGTCCTGGTTGGCGCCTTCGGTGACCCGAGGGTACCCTCGAATGTTCACGCCAAAGAAATTCTCCTCGGCATGCGCTTCAAGATGGATCTCTACGCCAACGTCCGCCCGGTGCGTTTACTCGATTCATCCCTTTGCCCGCTGAAGGGAGTCGAGCCAAAAGATTTGGATTTCGTGGTCATCCGCGAAAACACCGAAGGCGTCTACGTGGATTCAGGCGGGATATTCAAGCAGGGAACTGCCGATGAGGTCGCGATCCAGGAAGACGTTAACACCCATAAAGGAGTCGAACGCATCATTCGCTTCGCCTTTGAGTACTGCCTTCAGAACAAAAAAGCCGATGGAACCTCCCGCAGCCGCGTGCTCATGTGCGACAAGTCAAACGCCATGACCTACGCGGGCAGCCTCTGGCAACGGGTTTTCAGGGAAGTCAGCGCGGAGTATCCGCAGTTGAAATCCGAACACATGTACGTAGACGCCCTGTGCACGCAGATTGTCCGCGATCCCCGCCAGTTTGACGTGATCGTCACCAACAATATGTTCGGAGACATCATCACTGATCTGGCGGCAGCTTTACAGGGCGGCTTGGGGATGGCGGCCAGCGGCAATATCCATCCGGGGAAAACTTCTATGTTCGAACCTGTGCACGGCTCGGCCCCGGCAATTACTGGCAAGAACATCGCAAATCCCTTCGGCGCGATCCTCACGAGTGCGATGATGCTGGCACATCTAGATTTTTCCCCAGAAGCGGTAAGGATCGAAGCTGCTGTACTCGAAGCCGTTCGCCAGAAGAAGCTGACACAGGACGTGGGCGGAAACCTGGGAACGCGAGAAGCGGGAGAATGGATCGCTGAGCGGGTTAGGGAATCCTCGAGTGCTGCATGAATTCATTCAAAGCTAAGCTCGTCCTCCGCCATTTCTTCCTTTGTTTCCTCTCAATTAGCCTATGGCTCGCGCCAGTAGCGGCAGAACCGCCGCAAGCGCCGGGTAACAAAAATGCAGACAAGAGCACCAGCGGCACAGCACAAGAGCGGAAGATTTCCCCACAGCAGGCCCAGGAACTCTTCCGCTCCGTCGATCAGATCCTTCAGTTCGCCAGCGCAGACACCGCTCTTCCTATCAAGGACAAAGTTAAGCGCCGGCTCATCGATCGCGACGAGGTGGAGGCGTACGTCGCCAAAAACACCGGGGAAGACGAAAATGCAAAACGCCTGCAACGTTCACAGCTGGTACTGAAGAAGTTTGGCCTTCTGCCGCGTGACTTCGATCTTGGGAAATTTCTTGTAGCGCTGTTCAAGGAGCAGGTCGCCGGCTACTACGATCCCAAAACCAATACTGTGAACCTGCTCGATTGGCTCGATCCCGAACAACAGAAGCCGGTGCTCGCACACGAACTGACACATGCTCTGCAGGATCAGTCGTTCGGGCTCGAGAAATTCATGAAGGCGGCGGATATCGACCTGGAAAAGAAGAAGAGAGTTTCTACCGAGGACATTGAGAACGACGAAATCAGCGCAGCACGCCAGGCAATTGTCGAAGGCCAGGCCATGGTGGTTCTCATCGATTACATGCTGAAGCCTTTTGGTCAGTCGTTGGCTACTGCACCCCAGATGGTGGGTGCTCTTAAACAGGGCATGCTCGCCGGGACTGCGGACTCCGGTCAGTTTCGCGGAGCGCCTCTCTACATCAAAGAGGCAGTCACATTCCCATACCGCTACGGCATCGACTTTGTCGGACAGGTGCTGGCGAAGGGAGATAAGCAGAAGGCGTTTGCCGGGCTGTTGGAGAATCCACCACGTTCGACGCGACAGATCATGGAGCCTGATGCCTATCTCACGCACGAGAACCTTGAACCTATGCGCCTGCCCGACTTGAAAGAGATCTTCAAGAACTATGACCGCTTCGACATAGGCGCAATCGGCGAG
>QIAA01000116.1 GCA_003224905.1 Acidobacteriota bacterium | reverse complement strand
CGGGATGTTCGCATAGAAGAATCATGGTTGCCGTACGGGGCCGAATCGATGGTTGGTGGAAACGATCTTCCACCGAGATGTGATTCAACGTGAGATTTCCAGAGTCTTGGTCCTCAACCTCCTGGCGAAAACGCGGTGCTCGGCACTGCAGAGGAGATCTTTGTCCTTGACAACGCCTTCGCGCTTATCGAGGGGCAGCCTCAGAAGTTTGTGCTGCCGGCAGAAATCAGAAACAGCAAGGGTGGGTGTGATCTTTCAAGACGTTGTTCCCGGCGGAATAGCCCGGCTGATAGGCGGAGCGTAACCGAGACTACCATGCGGACGGTGGAAGTTGTAATGCTCCAGCCAGGGGGAAAGATGCTGATCGCGTTCCTCTGAGTTGAGGTAATGGCGAACGTAGGCCCACTCGCGCAATGCAGTTTGGATGAAGCGTTCGGCCTTGCCGTTGGTGCGGGGAGTGTAAGGGCGGGTGAAGCGGTGCTGGATGCCGAGTTGGAGGCAGGCGGCGCGGAAGTGGCGGGAGCGATAGCAGGAGCCGTTGTCGGTGAGCAGGCGGCGGATGGAGATGCCGTGCTGGGCGTAGAAGGCGACGGCGGCGCGCAGGAAGGCGATGGCGGTTTCGCTCTGCTGGTTGGGCAGCATGCGGGAGAAGGCGAAGCGGGAGTGATCGTCGATGGCGACGTGCAGAGCCTGCCAGCCGGCGAACTGAGGGCGACCGCGCCGCCGCCCGTCGCCACGAATGGAGACCTGCTGATAGCGGGTCATGCCCTTGATGTCGAGATGGAGCAGATCGCCGGGAGCGGCGTGTTCGTAACGCACCACCGGTGGCGCGGGATGCAGATGACGCCAGCGGTTCAACTGAGCGCGCTGCAGGATGCGGCTGACGGTGGCGGGGCTGAGATGGGTGGCTTGGGCGATGTGATAGGCGGGGCGTAACTGGCGACGCAGAGCGATGACCAGAGCGGTTCGCTCCGACGAGGTTCGGCGCGGGCTATGGAGGGGCCGCGAGGAACGATCCCGCAAGCCCGGCAACCCCAGGGTGCGATAGCGGCGGAGCCACTTGGCGGCGGTCTTGCGGCTGACGTTGAAGGCGGCTGCAGCCGCCTTCAAACGTCACCTTCTCGATCATGATCTTGTTGGCTAAAGTCTCTCGACTACGAAAGGTAAGTCGGGCATTCTGGTGAAGGTCCATTCGTTCGACTCCTTCGAAGCGGATTGGTCAGCACCATCAGCTTCTCCGGTGTTGCTCGAATGGACTATTCACTTCTCGGGAACAACGTGTTGAAAGATCACAGCCAACCCGCCTTCTGCCTTGGTCCTCAACCTCTCTGAGCGAACAAAGCGGCGCGAGCGCACCGCTTAAAACTTGACACCCCATTCGCTCTTATCGAGGAGCACCCCAAGACTGAGAGCGAGTGCTCGTCTCTGGAGTCACCCCTTCTTAAAGGTAGGCCACCCGGCCTATCGCTTCGAATTCCCATTTCTTGAATCGTATATTCCGAGTAACAACTCCCAGCTAGCACGTATGAAGACTGCTCCCAGAATCAGAGTCGCGACCCAATTTCTGTCATCAATCCAAGAAATCAACGCACCAATAGCGGAACCCGCGAGAAGAAAGGTTTTAGTTGCCAATCCTCCCGACAAGATCCTCTCAATCCATACTAGTGCAGCAACTCCCAAACGAATCACCATGACGACCAGGCCGTCATGAGCAGAATTGAAGCCATTGCGGCGCAAGACGATACCTTCCAAAGCCAAGCTCGCAGCCAAAAAGGCTGCGAGCCGAAGTCTGGTGGCTTGACACATATCTGAATCTAGATAGCCTCCGGTTAAGGAATGACTCAGTACCGTCCACCTTGCGAGGCCACCCGCTCGAAGGGTACATCGTGGGGAATTCCGTAGTGATCGTAAACATCAAACATGCGTTTCTCCATACTGATCACTTCGTCTCGATTGTTGGTGCGGCGGTAGTTTAGCCAGCGCTGAAAGTAGCTGTCGAAGCGGCCTTGATCTTCGCCTGAAAGACGCTGGCTCTGTCGCCAATAATCGCGGTCGCGATCACGATAACGCTCCCACTCCGCTCGCCGATCCCGGTCCCACTCGCGATCCCGATCCCGATCCCAATCGCGATCCCCACGGCCCCACTCCGCGCCTCCACCGTTGCTGGCGATCCGCGCGTAAGGAGTGTTGGAAGGAATCCCATAATGCCGGTAAACGTCCTGCATTCGTTTTTCCATGCTGCGCATTTCACTCTGGTTGTTAGTTCGTTGATAGTCTTGCCAGCGCGAGAAATAGCTGTCAAAGCGACGTTGATCATCAGGGGAAAGCTGCCGTCCACGCCCCTGCGCAAACGCTGAAGCCAAGAAGACTAGGATCAAAATGGAAAGTACAAGACTTTTCTTCATGCTGTCCTCCGAAGAAAGGCTGGACCAAGAGTTGGCGCGCCTTCATCTTACAACCAGCCAAGTGCCCCAGGTTCGCGCCCCGGTTTTGGGCGCTAACCTAGGCAACACTTTACCTCAATTTGAGCGCGGTGTAAGTTCGTCTCATACCACGCGGTCTGCGGCGCATTCAGGACTCCGGAGAATCCCATTTTGTAACCTTCAGCTGCTATCATCGCCAGCCCTACTTTGCATCTGCCGAGGTGTTCGACCTGTTTGTTCACTGCCTGGAGGACATGCGCCGTCGTTTCGAATTGTGCGTGTACGGCTACGTCGTGATGCCAGGAGCATGTTCATCTGCTTTTGAGTGAGCCGCCCCACAGCAAGCTGGCCGACGCAATTCACTACCTGAAATTGTCATTCGCCAAGCGGTTGCGAAGCCGATGCCCCGAGCATCCCGGAATGTGAGAGATCATCGCGAGTTCACGGTTAAGCTGCGCTATCTGCACAGAAATCCGGTGAAGCGCGGTCTGGACCGAAGTCCGGAGGAATGGAAGTGGAGCAGTTACCGGCACTACGCGTTGCGGGAGATCGGGATCGTGGAGATCGAATCGGAATGGACAGCTCGCGATCGTGAACAGAAGGCTTGTGGAGGAGCGGAGAGGATATTCCTTGGCCCAGGTTAGCGCCCCAAAATCGGGGGCGCGAACCTGGGGCACCAGGCTGCAGAAGCGTGGGGCCTGAACCTATCCCACCACCGCCGGCACCGATTCTTCCACACTCGCCTCACGCAGGAATCGCGCCGCTTCTTCCGGAGGCGTGGGATTGATGTAGAACCCTGTACCCCACTCGAATCCTGCCGTCTTGGTGAGCTTGGGCATGAACTCGATGTGCCAGTGGTAGTGGTCGTTGGTGGGTTCCTGGACCGGAGAGCTGTGGATGACCAGGTTGTAGGGTGGATTGTCGAGCACCCGGTCCGCCTTGACCAGCAGCGTCTTGAGCGCCTTGGCCAGGTTCTCGAACATGTGCGACGAGGAATTTTCGAACGCCGATTCGTGACGCTTGGGCAGAATCCAGGTCTCGAAAGGAAACCGGGGCGCATACGGAGCCAGCGTCAGAAAATCTTCGTTCTCCGCCACCACACGCGTACTGGAATCAAGTTCCTGGCGGATGATGTCGCAAAACACGCAGCGTTCTTTGTAGATGAAGTATTGCTTCGCCCCCTCAAGCTCTTCCGTCACGTAAATAGGAAGAATGGGCAGCGCAATCAACTGAGAGTGCGCGTGCTCGAGGGATGCCCCGGCCGCCTCTCCGTGATTCTTAAAAATCAGAATGTATTTGAAGCGCCGGTCTTTCTTCAGATCAAGAATGCGGTCGCGAAAGGTCCAAAGGACATCTTCTATCCGCTTGGGCGGCAAGGTCGCCAGGGTCGCATTGTGATCCGGGGTTTCGATGATCACCTCGTGCGCCCCGATGCCGTTCATGCGATCGAACATGCCTTCGGCCTGGCGGTTGAGGTTGCCCTCGATGCCCAAGGCAGGGAACTTGTTCGGCACCACCCGCACCGTCCACCCCGGCGCATCCCGCTGCGGCGGGGAGCCGCCGTTGGGGTTCGGCCGGTACGCCTGGATCTCAGGCGGGGTCTTACTTTCGTTGCCGTAGCAGAATGGACAGAAGCCTCCCTTGATCTTGACTGCCTCGCGGGCGAAATCTGTGGGGCGCTTGGCGCGATCGGTCGAGATGATGACCCATCGTCCGACGATGGGGTCCTTCCTGAGCTCGGGCAAGTATTAAATCCTTTCAGTGCGATGGTGAGAAAACGTTATTTTACGACACAGCCCTGGGTATTCTGAAATAACTCGAACTGCGGCTGCCTCGTCGCGTCTGAATAATATACGCTGAGGACATCTAACCGCCATTGGCAGGCAAGTGGTAGATGACGTAGGTAATCGCGTGATACCAAAATGATCTGCCGCGTCTTCTCCCGATCGACGGCGGCTTCGGCTGGTTTTACATCGCGCGTGGTACGCGTTTTCACCTCGATAAAGCAGAGCACATCTTTGTCCCATCCAATCAGATCGATTTCTCCGCGGTGGTGGGGAGAACGAAAATTTCGAGCGACAATGACGTAACCTTTCTTGCGCAGATAGAAGTACGCGTCCTCTTCACCTTGGCGTCCGGTGCGCTGGTGCTGGGGGACTTGCTCGGGAGTGAGAATCTTCCCCGCAATCCAATCAAGGGATCGAATGGCGGCCTGGGTAATGTGGCCGAAAAGCATGCGCTCAAAATCCTAGATCGGGGAAACGATCTACTCAGTGACGGATGTCACAGTGCGCGATTCCGCTTTCACCAGCGGTGGTGTACGAGGGAGCGAATCTTCTGATCATAGATTTGCTGGAGCGCTATCATCGTCTCCGGGCTGAGAGGTGGCAAGCCAGAAGCCCGGCAGTTATCTTCGACCTGCTCCGGCCTCTTGCCGCCGGGAATCGCGCAGCTGACGGCGTCGAACATGACAATCCAGCGCAGCGCAAACTGGCTCATGGAGACCCCGGCAGGCAGTAGCTTGCGAATCTCCTCCACGGCTTCGAGGCCCACTTCGTAATCGACGCCGGAAAAAGTCTCGCCTACGTCGAATGCTTCCCCGTGGCGGTTGTAGTTACGATGGTCGTCTTTGGGAAAGCTCGAAGCGCGCGTGAACTTGCCTGTGAGCAGGCCGCTGGCCAGCGGCACGCGGGCGAGAATCCCAACTTTTTTGTCCTTGGAGTTTGGAAAAAACTCTTCGGCTGGCCGCTGCCGGAAGCAATTAAAAATGATCTGCACGGTCTGTAGGTTGGGGTACTCGATTGCCTTCAGCGCCTCTTCAATTTTCTCGACGCTCACCCCGTAATGGCGAATCTTCCCCGCCTTGACCAGGTCATCGAGCATGCCGAACACTTCCGGCCGATGATAAAGGCCGGTCGGCGGGCAGTGCAGCTGCAGCAGATCAATGGTGTCGGTTGCCAGATTGCGCAGGCTGTCCTCAACCCAGTGCGAGAGATTCTCGCGGCTGTAACCTTCGATGGTCTGTTCAGGCAGGCGCCGTCCCGCTTTGGTCGCAACGATGATCTCTTGCTTGCGCGATTTTCGTAGCTGAGCGACCAGCCGTTCGCTGCGCCCGCTGCCGTAAACGTCGGCCGTGTCGATGAAATTGATGCCGCTGTCGACGGCTTTGTGCAGCGCGGCCATGGCATCCTGGTCGGAGACGTTACCCCACTCGCCTCCAATGGCCCATGCGCCAAAGCTGATCTCGGAAACTTTCCAACCGGTGCGACCCAGCGGGCGATAGTTCATGCGCTCTCCTGAAATTGAAGAGTGAGATTGTATCGCGAGGAAGGACACCGAATACTGGGCCGGCGCGGAAAAATCCCTGTGCTCCTCTTTGCGCCGTGTGTGCGCTGCGGTTGATCGAGACTTACGCTTAGCCGGTGTCCAGGGGCAGCTGCACGGTCATGCAAGTACCCTTGCCGGGCGTGCTTTCGGCGGAAATCGTTCCGCCATACGCCTCGACCAGCGCTTTGGCGATGGCCAGGCCGAGTCCGAAGCCTCCGGTGGCCCGCGTCCTGGAAGGATCACCCCGATAGAAGCGCTCGAAAATATGCGGCAGCTCCTCCGACGGAATCCCCACCCCGTAATCCTTGAAGGTGAGCCTGGCCAGATCCCGTTTGTCTTGTGCCAGATCTACCTCCACCCTCGAACCTTCGGGGCTATATCGAACTGCATTCTCCAGCAGGTTGGTCCACACGAGCCGCAGGTCCTCGGGATCGCCCCGCAAAAGCAATGGACCGTTCCTTGAGAGAACGATCTGAGTGTTCCGGGATCGCGCCAGGCTCCTGACTCTTTCAATTGCTTCCTCGCAGTTGGCGTTGAGATCGATCAGCTCAAGATTACGGCGCAGAGCGCCGTGCGCCCACTGTTCGGCGCGCGCCAGTCTCAGCATCCATTGCAACAGGCGTTCCAGTCTTTCAATGTCCTCAAGCGACTGGTTGAGCCCTGTACGATATTCGTCCGAGCTGCGAGGGCGTTGCAGGAGTGATTGCAACGTGGATTTTAGAACCGCGACGGGCGTCTTGAGTTCATGCGCCGCGTTGGCCAGAAAATCCCGTTGCTGAACGAAAGAGCGCTGCAAACGCGCCAGGGTCTCTTTCATCGACCGGGCCACGGGCTCTATTTCCGCGATTTGTTCCACCTCTTCCGGCAGCCGCAATTCCCAATCCTGGGTGGAGACGAGCGCCGCCTGCTCGGCCAACGTCTGCAGTGGCGCGAGACCCTTCCCAACTCCTCGCAAAGCAAACTTCGCCATGAGGACAAGCAGAACCAAACTGGCCACAGCGATGATGATCCCCGCTGCTCGCACCTGCTGGCGCAGACGGACGGTGGGCGATGCATAAATGATGCTCAACGTCTGCGGCCCCTTTGAAAGCGGGCCTTCTACCCGATCCAGAATTGGGACGTTCGACATGCGCAGAACGTGATAGGGCACATGGCCCCATTTTGCGTTCCAGTGCTGGTCGCCTCCTGGGGATAGCTCAACGTTAGAAGGCCAGATATCCGAACGAGCTAGTAATCCAGAACGATTGGCCCATACTGCGAACACGTCCGGACGCGCTGGATCAATCGAAGGAGGGACCATTGTGTCATCGAAGTACACATCTCCGGTGGCGTTGTCGTTGTAGCGGACGAGCGCCGCCAGGCTCAGAGCCCGCGCCTGCATACTGGTGTCGAGTGTCGAGAGCAGGCGCCAGTAGGTGTAGAGCACGCCGGTGAGCACCAACCCCGCGGTCAGCAGCGACTGCGAAAGCACAACCGTCGCAATCAACCGCCGCTGTATGGAATTCGGTTGCATCACGCGCGCAGAACGTAGCCCTGGTTGCGGAGAGTGTGAATCAGTTTGCGGGAGGAGCCGTCATCCAGCTTGCGGCGCAATCCGGAAATGTACACCTCGATCACGTTGCTGAACTTCTCCCAGTTGTAGTCATACAGATGCTCGAGAAGTTCTTTCTTGGACACCACGGCGCCGGGACGATGCGCCAGGTATTCGAGTACCCGGTACTCCATGGCGGTGAGCGTAATCGCCCGGCCATTTCGGCTGACCGTGCGATCGGCGGTGTTTACCTGCAGATCGTCGATGGTTAGAGCGGCCGACGCTTGTCCCTTCCCACGACGTACCAAGGCTTTGGCGCGTGCCAATAACTCGCCGAGATCAAACGGTTTGGTCAGGTAGTCATCCGCTCCGGCATTCAGCAGGGCGATCACGGACTCTTTATCGTCGCGCGCAGTCAGTACCAGAATGGGAGTCCGCCGCCCGGATTGGCGCACGCGCTCGAGCACCTGCATGCCATCGAGTTTTGGCAGCATGAGGTCCAAGATCACTGCGTCATATGGATTGGATTCAATGGCATTCAGGCCTGCTTCGCCATCCGCGGCTACGTCAACGGCATAGGCCGCAGTCTCGCGCAGGCTACGCGCAATGTTCTCCGCTAACCTCGCTTCGTCTTCTACGATTAACAATCGCATTGCAACCCACTTCTATTCTTTAGATGAGAGAAAGGCGGCATGACAGCTCACCGTAGCCCATTTTGGAAAGCATTCCCTAAAAAGGCCGCAGCAGCAAACCAGACCCAGCATATACGCGAACAAAAGACTGGATAGCAAGGACTTGAATCACAGTGTGAGTTGGGCGAAGCTTTGGCGAAGCATTTGCTTCACGAAAGGCGTGGGTGAGTTGAAATAGAAGTCATAGGACGAGATGTTTATGGATATCACTCGAATCAAGATCACACCTCGTGATCAGCAGGTCATTTCCTTGTTAGTTCAGGGCTGCAGCAACAAAGAGATCGCGGCGCAACTGAAGATCAGTCCTCGCACTGTGAAGCAGCACCTGAGAACACTGTTCTTGCGGGCGGGAATTCGTGATGGACGGAAACGCGTTAAGCTGGCGACCGCGATGTTCGCCAAGGAGCAGATCGAACATGCAACCACGTGACCGGTTGACACCGAAAGAATTCACTGTGGCGGGCCTCGTTTGGGAGGGCCTTACAAATCGCGAGATAGCCCGTTCTTTGGGCACAACTGAGCAGGTGGTAAAGAACTACCTGCGCAGTACGTTTGACAAGCTGGGACTCTGGAGCCGCCTGGAACTCGCACTCTACGTGGCCGCGCATGGGGGAGCAAACTGGAGGGGACTCGCGCCCCCACCGGGCGAACCTCCGGCACAGGCTAAACTTCAAGGCGCACCCTGAGTGCACCACAGCTCGGGGTTGGATTGGGGACTGTCTTTTCGGTTTCGGCCAACTTTTCCACATAAACGCGGGGCGAATCCGTTCGGCCAACGGGCTTGAAAGGCGCAGAAGCCGCTTCTGCGAAAGGAAGACGCCAGTGGCGGTAATCCCTTCCGCGTCAGCCGCACATAAGTTAGTGCACCAGCATGTGGACTAGACGCATGTTGTTAAATCTTCAAGTGTTAGATGTAGCTCGACGTGATTGACTTAGCATTTCAAGGAGCGTAAACAGCAAGCGTAGTTGTTTTGCACCATTTCATTGGCACGGATTGTGGCCAATGAAGGGTGCTAGTCGGGCCATGTAGCCGTGTAAAACGCCTCACATCCGCGTCATGTTTCCTGCCGCATCGAACAGGCCGAAAGCCACGATTCTGGTGGTTGATGATTCTCCCGCCATGGTGCGTTATCTCCGCACGATGTTGGAACTGGATTCCTATCAGGTTGAGAGTGCCAGTAATGGTTTGGAGGCCTTAGAAAGACTGCGTTCCGGTTCCCACCCGGAACTGGTTCTCTTGGACTTGCAGATGCCGGGAATGGACGGTCTGCAAACTCTGCGTTCGCTTCTGAAATTGCGACCCGATCTGAAAGTACTCATGTGCTCAGGCGTAGACGACCCAAGCAAGAGGCGTCGCGCCGTGACTTTGGGAGCGAGAGATTACCTGACCAAGCCCATTCATCATCTATATCTTTCCGCTGCGGTTGAGCGTTGCCTTAGTTCGGATTTGCATGCCCGAGCCACGGTCGAAGCCCAAGTAACCGTCTAACCCGCCTGCAGCTCATACGCAGTGATTCATATTTTGCACCTTTTCATGCACATTCTTATTGGCCGCGATTTGCCTCTAACAAATAGGCCTTCATCTCCAAAACGGGAAAACGGCTGCAAAAGCTTGCAGTCCATCGCCCATCACGTCGCCGCAAACTCGTCGTCTCAAGGGGCTTAGGGCGAAGCCAGCGGCATCGAAATTGCACTGTCATAACTCCCCCGACAACACTCGGTCCCTGCCGAGACCAGGATCCACCTGAGGGTAGGTTAAATGGCTTACAAAGAATGCTTCTGGATGGCTTGCGACTCGACGGAGCAGTTGCGGGCGGAATACGGGCCGTTTCACACGCGGGCCGAAGCAGAATCGGAAGCCCGGAAGCTAGGGTTCGGATACCTGCTGCGTTACGAACATGTGATTGGCCAGAACGATGAAATCCAAGAAGTGCGCTGCATCTTTATTGAATTGCCCCAGACCTCTGTACCGGTACGCATTGTCCGCAAGCTTCATACCCGATGCGCAACCTGCGGTGAGACCGCGATGCACGACGAACCCTGGCAAGCCGAAGTATGGGCTGATATCCACGAGTTTGAACACTCGCGACATCGTGTGCGCCTATTCGAGCAGACCCGCGCCGAAGGCCTGAAAGAGATTGGCGACTGGCGCGACACCTGCGCCTGAACCCAGATCGAAACCCCTTACAGGTGAACACTCCCACCCATTTTTGCTAATCTGTTGACCGTTACACCTGCGCTATAAACTCATGATCCTTCTCGTCTCGCTGCTTTTGGCGTTGCTGCCGTTGCTTGGCATCGGTTGGATTCTGATGTACGGGTCGATTACCACCGTCGACGGTTTGTTTACCTCCCTCATTCTTGCGGCCATGTCCGGAATTCTCGGCCTGAATGTGCTTCTAGAGCTGAAACACCGCTCCACGGGCGAGACGGAGAGTGCAACGAATCCGACATTGAGATCTTCGAACGGATTGAGCCAGCGCGGCAGAGTAGAGAGTGTTACCTTCTACGAATCCAATGTCGGCCAACCCAACAAGTCCATTGTCACGCTCTCCAACGGCGCGAGTTCTTCCAACCTGCTGGTGTTCGAGGGAGATTTGCGCAACGCCCTTCCAGTCGGCCAGAAAGTAGAGATCACCTTCCGCAAGGCCGAAGGCTACAACGTTCTGGTGAATGTGAACTACGCTTGAACTCGCCCGGGTGAGCGAAGAATTCCCAACCCAGGATTACTGACGTAACAAAACTCTGCTTTCCAGTACTGCTCCTTATCCGCGGTAAAGCGACAATGTTATGACCAGTGTTTCCGCGCCGATGGAGAGGTGTGCGGAACAGGAGGGCAGATGCCTTCGGCGAAGGAAGAGCGTGCGCAATCGAATTCCATGTTGACGCGCGCTGACGACATCCAGCAGCAGATTCAGCAACTTTCCGGGCGCGACCTGCAACTGTGGTCGATTGGAATCCTGGTTATTCTGACGCTGACGGCAGGGCTGCTGGCGTTTATTACTCCCAACCTGATGTGGGCACAGCGTGTAGTACGCATTGAGCACGCGTATTTGCCGCAACTCGTTTTCGGACTGATCTCCCTGATCGTGCTGTTCAACATTTATCTGCTCTCGCAGAAAAATACTCTGAATGCCACCCGCCACGCCTTGATCCGCGAACTGGTATTGAATGAGCGGCTGGAAAGCCTTTCGTTGATCGATCCTTTGACTCAGCTTCCGAATCGGCGCGCGATGAATGAATTGATTCCCCGCGAGGCTGCGCGGGCCAACCGCCTGGGCAACAGCTTGACCTTCCTGACGATAGACATAAATGGCTTCCGGCAAATCAACGTAAAGTTCGGCGCGATTGAAGCAGACACACTTTTGATGGAGTTCGGGAAAATTCTGAAGCGAGTCTTCCGCGGAGGCGACCTTATCTTTCGCCAGGGTGGCGACGAGTTCCTGGTCGTGATGCCCGATACGAGCGAAGAGCAAGCTGACTATCCCATGCAGCGCCTGCACCAGGAAGTGGAGCAATGGAATCTGAACAGCAAGAAAAACTTTGAGCTATCGATTACCTGGGCGCTCGCGCCGCATGTCACGGGTACGGATTGCGAAGAGGGTCTGCGGGCGGTAGACCGCAAACTTTACCAGAAGAAACACAACCTGGTGCCTGTCTTCTAGGTTCCGCGTTTTTGATCGGCGGACAGGGAAGATGCAGCTTCGCGATCAACAAGCCACAGCAACCTGCCATCAAGCGGACGCACACGCGCTACCGGAACACTTACGGAATTGTGATCAAGAGCTTCCTTCAAGGCGAGAGCTTTGTCTTTGCCGCTAACCAGAAACATCACACATGCCGAGTGATTCAGGACCGGAAAAGTCATGGTGATGCGATGAGTGTTGAATTTTTCTACCCAGTTTGCGACCACGAGCCGGTTGTTTTCGTTGAGAGCCGCGGTGTTCGGAAACAGCGAAGCCGTGTGTCCATCAGGACCCAGGCCGAGAAGCATCAGGTCGAATCGCGGGAACCGGCCGGGAGCGAGCGCGAAGAAGTCGCGGGTTTGTTGTTCATATCTAGCGGCTGCGGTTGCGGCATCTGGTTCCTCAGCAGGAATCCGGAACACATTCTCTGGCCTCACGGGTACTTTTGCCAGCAGGGCCTCATGCGCCATGCGATAGTTACTCTCGGGATGGTCAGGAGGCACGTGGCGCTCATCACCCCAAAAAAAACAGACTCGATCCCAACCGATTGAAGTCTTGGTGGAGAGCAAGCTGTAGAGACTTCGTGGCGTGGAACCACCCGAGAGGGCTACTGTGAATCTTCCCGATCTCTGAATAGCCTTAGACCCTAATGACTCGAACTCATCCGCCGCAGCCTGGAAGAGATGTTCTGGAGTGTCAAGAATCCGGACTTCACGCTGGGAAAGCATTCTCAAAGCCTGATTCGGCTGGAGACTTTTCTGAAAGGAATCATTTTTCGAAGTTCCTCCAGTGGCGGCCATCACGTTCCAGCAGGTCTTCGGCTTCCTTCGGTCCCCAGCTTCCGGTGGCATAGTTAGGAAAGTGACGAGGCGGTAGAGCTTTCCACACGTCGAGAACGGGACTTACCACGCACCAGCCCGCCTCAACCATATCGGCGCGCTGGAACAAGGTTGCGTCTCCGATCATGCAATCGTGCAGCAAGCGCTCGTAACCGGTGCTCGGTTGGGTGCCGAAGTAATCTTCATATTCGAAATTCATGTCGACGGCGCCAAGCCGCATGGCCGGGCCTGGAACTTTTGCAGCAAAACGCAAGGAGATACCCTCTTCCGGCTGGATGTGCAGGACCAGCTGGTTGGGCATCAGGTTCTCGACCGGGGTATCGCGAAAGAGTACAAACGGCGCGCGGCGGAACTGGATCATCACATGTGTGCTGCGGCCGGGCAGGCGCTTGCCGGTTCTCAGATAAAAGGGAACATCGGCCCAGCGCCAGTTGTCGATCAGCAGCTTCATCGCGACAAATGTCTCGGTGCGGGACTCAGGAGGAACATCTTGTTCTTCGCGGTAGCCGGGCACACGTTCTCCGTTGATCACGCCAGGGCCGTACTGGCCGCGCACGGTCTTGGTAAGGACTTCCTCGGAGCTCATCGGCTGGATGGCGTGCAGGATTTTGGCCTGCTCATCGCGCACCGCATCAGCACGGAAGGAAATGGGAGGTTCCATTGATGTGAGGCTGATGAGCTGCATGATGTGGTTGGGCACCATGTCACGTAATGCCCCAGCCTGGTCGTAGTAGCCGCCACGTTGCTCCACTCCCACGGTCTCAGCCACCGAGATTTGAATATGATCGATGTAGCGGCGGTTCCAGATGGGCTCGAAGATTCCGTTGGCGAAGCGGAATGCCAAAATGTTCTGAACCGTCTCTTTGCCGAGATAATGGTCGATCCGATAGATCTGCTGTTCACCGGCAACGTTGAGGAGCTGTTTATTCAGGGCCTTGGCGGTTTCCAGATCATGGCCGAACGGCTTCTCGACGATTACCCGCCGCCACTGCCCGTTGTTTTCCTGCATGAGGCCAACTAATGCGAGTTGTTTCACGACCGGCGCGAAATAATCCGGAGAAGTAGCCATGTAATACAAGTGATTGCCGTGGCTAGAGTGGTCTTTATCGACCTTATCCAAAAGCTCTTTCAATTGTGGATATAGCTTCTTGTCGCCAAAGTCGCCGCTCAGGTAATACATGCGGCGGAGGAACCACTCCCAAATGTCAGGTTCTACCTGGTCAGTAGCAAACTGCTTGATGTCTTCGGAAACCTTGTTGCGAAAATCGTCAGTGGAAATGGGCCGCCGGGCGATACCCACGATGGCGAATTCACGAGAGAGCAACTGGTTCTTGGCGAGATTGTACAGAGCGGGAATCAGTTTTCGGCGGGTAAGATCGCCGGCAGCGCCAAAAATTACCATCGTGCAGGGATCGGCGGGTCTCCCCACGCGTTGCTGGCGGGTGATGGGAATGATCTCGGGTTGGGCGACCTGAGCCATAGGATTTACGTTTCTTAAAAAAATTAAGCCAGTTTCCGAGCCGAAGCCTTAGGTTCGACGTGACCGCCAAACTTCTGCCGCATGGCAGAAAGCACCTTTTCAGCAAACGTGTGTTCCTGGCGGGAGCGGAAACGTGTGAACAGAGCCGCCGAAAGAACATCGACGGGTACGGCCTCGTCGATGGCCGCCTGAATCGTCCAGCGCCCCTCGCCGGAATCCTGCACGAAACCAGTGTATTCGGAGAGCGTGGGGTTTTCCGCCAGTGCGATGGCACTCAAGTCGAGCAGCCAGGAACTCACCACGCTGCCGCGACGCCATACCTCGGCAATGTCGGCGAGATTCAGATCGTAGCGGTGTTCTTCCGGAAGCTCCTTGCTGCTTGCGTTACGGAAAATATCAAAGCCCTCGGCGTAGGCCTGCATCAAGCCATACTCAATCCCGTTGTGAACCATCTTTACGAAGTGACCTGCGCCCGACGGGCCGCAATAGATATACCCATCCTCCGCAGTTCCGGGCAGCTTTTCGCGGCCAGGTGTTCGCGGAATGTCGCCGCGACCGGGGGCAAGCGTTTTGAAGATGGCATCGAGCTGCTGCACGGCTTCTTTGGAGCCGCCAATCATCATGCAATAACCGCGCTCCAATCCCCAGACGCCGCCGCTGGTTCCGACATCGACGTAATGGATGCCTCTTTGCTTTAGCTGCTTGGAGCGGCGGACGTCATCTTTAAAATACGAATTGCCCCCATCTATAAGAATGTCCCCTGGCTGCATTCGCTGAGCCAGAGCTTGGACGGTCTTCTCGGTGGCATCGCCTGCCGGCACCATGAGCCACGCCACGCGTGGCTTGCCCAGTTTGGAGACGAAGTCATCAAGGGACGAGGATGAGAGCGCGCCTTCCCCAGAGATGCGCTGAACATTTTCTGCGTTAAGGTCCGTGACTACGACTTCGTGCCCGCCGCGCAGCAATCGGCGCGTCATGTTGGCGCCCATCCTGCCCAGCCCAACCATGCCTAATCGCATTCTGTGCTCCTGCGCGGGCGAAGGCACCCCGCGCCACATCATGCTCACTGCAAGGACTGTTGAAATAGTTGGGTCAACTTGCCCAAGCCAGCTTGCACATCTTTCCCGAGATGAATACGCAGGGCGCGACGTCCGCGTTCCGCCAAGACCTGGAAATCACCGCGCGCTTGCGCTGCTTTGACGATGCCGAAACTATATTTTTGTCCGGGAACCGGCAAATCAACTGCATCATCGCAGGTGATCTGCAGGAACACTCCGGTATTCGGTCCGCCTTTATATGCTTGTCCCGTGGAGTGCAGGAAGCGGGGGCCAAATTCCAGGCAGCTCGCTACTCGCTTGGTGTTGCGAACCGAATGGCGTATTTCCTTCAGCCTTCCTTCGTTTTCAGGATTCATCTCAATGTAAGCGAGCACGGCGAAATAATCGGCGGGTTTTAAGCGACTCAGATGAGCTCGCAGATATCCCCGCAAGCTCTTGTCCTTTGCCGCGATTTCCCCAAGTTCTTGCGAGTTTTTTGTATCGGCGAAGAGCTTGATGCCGTTCTCTTCAAGCACAGGGACTTCCGTTGGCAAAGCCCCGGTCTTTTCATACTCCTGCGTCAACTTCCGGGTTTCGAGTTTGCTGGCTTCAACGTCCGGTTGGTTGAACGCATTGATGCCAATAATAGAGCCGGCTACGGCGATCGCAATTTCCCAACGGAAGAATTCCTGGCCCAGATCATAGATGTCCGCGACCGAAATTCGAACTACCGGGTGGCCGGCCTGCTCAAGCGCGGCGATTTTGGCGTCCTGTTCCGGGTCGGGTGCGGAATTGAGCCTGACATACACGAAAAGTCTGTCATCTCCATAGACATCCGGCGCGCCCAATGCTTCGCGATCGACAGGAACAATTCCCTTGCCCTGTTTGCCTGTCGATTCAGCGAGCAATTGCTCCAGCCACGCGCCTAAGTCGAATAATTTTGGGGAAGCCACGATGGTGACTTTGTCTCGGCCGCTTACGGCAGCGCTACCCAAAATGATTCCCAGGACTACACCTGGATTCTCCTCGACAGGAACACACGACGCGCACGCCTCCACCATTTCTTCAGTGCGGTCAAGGAACTTGATTACATCGAGCCCCATGAGGGCGGCAGGCGCCACGCCGAAATTGGAGAGCGCAGAATAGCGTCCACCGATGCTCGGGATACCATGGAAGATGTGACGGAAGCGATCGGACTCGGCGGTTTTCTGTAACTGTGAGCCCGGATCCGTGATGGCGATGAAACGATCACTTGCACGTTCGGCGCCAACTACCGTTTTCACCCGCTCGTAAAAGTATTGCTTAAAAATATTGGGTTCGAGCGTTGTCCCAGACTTACTGGAGACGATATAGAGAGTCTTGGCTAGATCGACTTTCTGTTCAAAGGCTTTGATCTGTACAGGGTCCGTGGAATCGAGCACGTGTAACTCAGGGAATCCAGCAATCTTGCCGAAAGTCATTCTCAAAACTTCGGGGCATAAGCTGGAACCGCCCATCCCCAATAAGAGGATGTCCGTCACACCCTCTTTCTTAACTTCCTCGGCTACCCGGAGCAGATCCGCGGTGTGCGCGATTTGCTCTTCAACTATGCCCAACCATCCGAGCCAGTTTGCCTCGTCCGTGTTGGTCCAGAGCGATGCGTCGCGTTGCCAGAGACGGCGTACTTTTCCGGCAGCCCGCCAGTCATCTACTTTTTTTTTAACCGTCGTGGCGAGGGATTCCGGGAGTTTGTAACTTTGTTTGCTGACCTGCGGAGTTGAGTCCAATCTTGTGCTCTTTTCGACCGCTTCGAGCAGCTTGTCGAACGCTTCTGCGAAGAGGCGGACGCCATCGTCTGTCAATTGGTCGGTGACTTCATCGATCGCGATCCCGACTTCGGCGAGGGTCTTCATTGTCTGTGCAGCCGCGTCGAGCCCTTCAGTCAATGTGAGGCGCGCACGGCCGTGGTCGCGGAATGCATCGAGAGTCGCTGGGGGAACGGTGTTTACCGTATCCGGCCCTATGAGTTCCTCGATGTACATCACATCGTTGTAGCTGGGATTCTTTGTGCTCGTGCTGGCCCAGAGAACACGTTGCGTCTGCGCACCCTTTGCAGCAAGCTTCTTCCAGCGTTCAGTGCCGAAAATGCGCTGGTAGCGTTCGTAGGTCTGCTTGCCATTGGCAATCGCCACTTTTCCCAAGACACTCTTCAGCTGTTCCTGCTCGCGCTGGCTGGTAGCAGTTTTGAGCTGGGCGGCTACCTTCGAGTCCACCAAAGTATCAATGCGGCTAATGAAGAAGCTGGCCACGCTGGCCATCTTGCTGACGTCGCCGCCACGAGCTGCGAGCTGCTCCAAACCAGCAATGTAGGCTTCCGCTACTTGCTCATAGACTTTCTGCGAAAACAGGAGAGTCACATTGATGTTGATGCCTTCGCTGATCAGTTGCTGAAAAGCGGGAATGCCTTCCGCCGTTCCCGGCACCTTGATCATCACGTTTTCTCTGCCGACCGCTTTCCACAGCGCTCTTGCTTCCAGCAGAGTTCCTTGCGTGTCGCGGGCGAGATACGGCGAAACTTCCAGGCTCACATACCCGTCGCGACGATTCGTGCTCTGGTACACGGGGCGGAGAAGGTCGGCGGCGTCCTGGATGTCGCGAATCGCGAGAATTTCGTAGCGGGCCTTGGCGTCCAGGTCTGTACGCGAACGAAGGGACTGGAGCAAATCGGCATAATCGGTACTGCCCGAAATAGCTTTCTCGAAGATCGAAGGATTCGACGTGATGCCGCGCAGGCCATCCTCATCGATCAACCGTTGCAGTTCGCCGCTGGTAATGAGATTGCGCCGAATGTAATCAAGCCAGACGGATTGGCCGTATTTTTGAAGATCTTTTAGAGAGTTAACGGCTTTGGCGGTTTCAAGGGTTCCAACCGGGTGCATTCAAACCTCACTTTATCTGCGAACTGGGCTTTATTTTGAACGTGCGAGCACTTCGCGCGCCGCGCTGACCACGTGCTCGGTAGTAAAACCAAACTTCTTCAACAAATCTTTCAGCGGAGCGGACGCACCAAATCCGTGCATCCCGATAACTGTCCCCGTTGATCCAACGTAGCGTTCCCAACCAAAAGTTGTGGCCTGTTCAACCGCAACTCGGGCTTTCACAGCCCGAGGCAACACTTGATCCTTGTAATCCTGACTTTGTTTCTCAAAGATCTCCCAGGAAGGCATGCTGACCACACGAGCTTTTACGCCTTCGGCCTTGAGTTGCTCATACGCATTCACACACCACTGCACCTCGCTGCCCGTCCCCATCAGAATTACATCCGGCTTGCCGCCCTCAGCATCGGCCAGGATGTAAGCGCCTTTGGCTACGCCCGATGATGCGGCATATTTTATGCGGTCAAAAGTCGGGACCGCCTGGCGTGACAAAGCCAGGGCTACCGGTTCATCGCGGAGTTGCATGATGATCTTCCACGCTTCCGTTACCTCATTTGCATCCGCGGGCCGCAGAACCACGAGATTCGGAATTGCCCGCAGCGCTGCCAAGTGCTCAATGGGTTGATGCGTGGGGCCATCTTCACCTAAGCCAATGGAATCGTGGGTGAAGACGAAAATAGTAGGGATCTCCATGAGCGCGGCAAGGCGAATCGGAGGTCGCATATAGTCGCTGAACGTCAGGAACGTTCCGCCAAACGGGCGCAGCTTCGATACACACATGCCATTCAGAGCCGAGCCCATGGCATGTTCTCGCACACCAAAGAAAAGGTTTCGCCCACCGTATTTGCCGGCTTGGAAGTCCTGGCCCGAGGTCAGCCGTGTTTTGTTGGAGCCACCTAGATCGGCTGAGCCGCCGACGAACCAGGGTACATTCGCAGCCAGAGCGTTGATCACCTTGCCTGAACTTTCTCGAGTGGCAATTCCCTTGGGGTCAGCGGGAAAGACAGGCAAGTTCTTGTCCCAATTATCGGGTAGCTCGCGATGCAGCATGCGACGGAGTTCTTCTGCAAGCTCCGGATATTGCTTCTTATACTCGGAAAACATTTCTTCCCATTGCTGATGAATGTCACGCCCACGGCGCCCGATACCTTCTCGGAAGTGCTCTAAAACTCCTTCCGGAACCAGGAATTTGGCGTCTTGCGGCCAGCCATAATTCTTTTTTGCGAGCCTTACTTCTTCTTCGCCGAGCGGTTCTCCGTGAGCGGCACTGGTGTCCTGCTTGTGCGGCGCGCCGTAGCCGATGTGGCTGTTCACAATAATTAAGGTGGGGCGATCTTTGGTCTGAAGGAAATTGTTGTAAGCCTTCGACAGCATGTCGAGATCGTTCGCGTCGGTGACATGAGTTACATTCCACCCATACGCGCGGAAACGTCCACCCACATCTTCGCTGAACGACCAATCGGCTGGTCCATCGAGAGTGACCTTATTGTCGTCGTAGATCCAGCACAGATTCGAGAGCTTGAGATGGCCGGCCAAGGACGCGGCCTCGCTGCCCACGCCTTCCATCAGATCGCCATCACCGCAAAACGCGTACACGTTGTAGCTGAAGACATCGAAACCTGGTCGATTGAAGTACTGAACCGCCCACCGGCAAGCGATCGCCATCCCGACGCTGTTGCCAATGCCCTGACCTAATGGCCCAGTCGTAGTTTCAACGCCGGCGGCGAGCCGATATTCAGGATGCCCAGGAGTATTGCTGTCAATCTGGCGGAAAAGCTTGATGTCATCTAGTGTGATTGCAAATTCGCCGCGTTGCTGGTATTCCGGATTTATGCCCCGCACCTGAGACAAATACAGCATGGCGTAAAGCAGCATGGAGGCGTGCCCATTGGAGAGCACAAAACGATCGCGGTTGGGCCATGCAGGGTCTTCAGGGTCGTAACGCAGAAACTGCTGCCACAAACAGTACGCGACGGGTGCCAGGCCCATGGGCGCTCCCGGATGCCCCGAGTTGGCCTGCTGCACGGCGTCAATCGCCAAGGTTCGAATGGTATTGATGGCGAGGAGATCGAGTTGCTTGTCACTCAGTAAAGTCTGCTCGCTGACTGCCATGGGGGCTCCCTTTTTCGGAGTTGCTTACAAATGTGCGGAGCGGGAATTAGTTCAAAGGCAGTTTATCAAGTTCTGCCAGGCACTGCTGCTCGATGCAACAACGCCTCAATGTCTTTCTGATGAAGATTACGAGGGGTGGGATTCAAGCCAAACTAAATTGACACAAGAGATCAGCGCTTCAATTCGGTAAGATAGGCCTGCTCGCTGTGATGCTCTTTGGTCGCGCTCTCCACAAATCTAAGGAACTGACGCAGGGTTTCACGTGCGGAAGGTTCAAGGTCCGAATATTTGACGCGCACTCCAAATGTTGGGCTGGTCTTCGTAACAATGCCGGTCAAGATGACGCCTTTGATCCAGATCTTGCCGTTCGCCAGCCATAGTCCGATTTCAACGGTGGAACCGGAGGGAACGGGTGTCGGGGTCTCCACAAAGCATCCACCGATGCTGGTGTTTGACAGATTTCCCCAGATCGGAGTACTTGCCCCCCCCACTTTGAGTTCGACTGCTACAAAACACTTTAGCCGGGGAAAGCGGCGCCGGTCGTCGCCGAACGACCGCGTGAAAATACCAGGTTCAAACGGTGGAGACGCTTCCGGTTCCATGGTGACCGGGGACGCTGCTTCTGGTGTGGCCTCCGGCTGAGCCTGCGCGGACGGAGCGCTTTCCGCCGTTGCTGACGCCGAGCCTCCATTTTTAATGCGCCGCATGGCGGCAAGCAGAGCTTCGTCGCGCTTGTCGGGTGGAGCTTCCCGATAAGATTGAAGGAGTTCCCCCAGGTGGCTGGCTAGTTCCGGGTCCGCCAACAGCTGTGTCCAGTCTGCGCCCGTACCAGAACTATTGGCGTTGGTCATAAGCCGGAGACACGCCCCCGAGTACCCTCACCCGTACCTTAAGTAGAGTGGAACAGGATACGTGAACAGAACAAGATCACGATAGTTACCATCGTCAGTAACCGGGCGCCTGTTACCAGCAGCCGCGACCTACACAAGGCCGGCGGCGAGATCGATCAAGCCAGAATGTCAATTTCGAGGGTGTGCGATTGCGCCTGATCGCCGAACTTGAGTACGATTTCGCGAGCGGCTGTGCCGCCCCCGCTTGTGCCGCCAAATCTTAGGTCAACCTCCGAAACTGAGCCGCTGCCAAGGTTCAGCACAATCTGAGGGCTGGAGTTCCCACCCAAGTTGAGAACGATCTCGGGCGTAGAACCAGCCGTCGACGTGTCACTGTTCTGGGTACTGGTTGACGTGGCGCCTCCATCAGTTGTACTGGCAGTTGTACTGGATGCAGCTGGAGGAGTGGAACTGGTCTGGCCAGAATCTTGTTGTGTCGAGCTGGCTTGGGTTGAATCGGATTGCTGCGCCGGGTTCCCATTCGTTGTTGGTGTGGTCGCGGTATTTGCATTGTCTCCTTGGGTGCCCAGGCCACTCAAATGCAAAACTATATCGAGCAGATTGCTCGCCTGATTCTGCGCGGCGTGAGCGTGGGCCAGATCGTTCTGAAGAACTGCGAACGCCTGGCGGGCGCCGTCCAGGTCCCCTTTGTCCAGAGCGTTCCCGATGGCGAGAAAGTCCAAGGCGCGCCGGGGAATTTGAAACGGCGTAAAGTTAGTGACGCTGCGAAACGGCGCTTCCTGGGCCAGCGAGCTCAGGGAATCGAATGCCTGTTTTGCCGAGTCCAAATCGCCCGACTTGAGGGCTAATGCAAGCTGGCGCACGTCGGCGCGACGTTCGTGCCAAAAATTCTGCGCATTGTTGGTGTTCGTTTGAGAGATGCTGCTGCTCAAAATTCCTGCTAAGGACATGCTGATCTCCTGCTATGGATTGGAAGGCTGCCGGGTGGCTGCGTCCGGCTGAATGTATGATCGGCAGTCCTGCATGGCGCGTTAGGGGAAACTTTTGCCGGCTTGCGAATCAGGGTTCCCGATGCCTGGCGCGCTTAGGGCCGCGGGGCGAAAGATGGCGGCACCGGAGGATGGCCACGGGCTGGTCACTTTGTGGGGTTTGCTGAGCGATGGGCCTTAAATATCGGTATACCCTCCCGGTGTGATCTTCTGGAATCATGAGTTTAGCGGGAGAACACGAGCAAAATCTTTGGAAAGAAAGAAGTTGCAGGCAAAATATAGAAAACGTGAGACTTAGTGGCACAGAATTGAAACCTGCGATTCAACGTACTACTTACCTTTATGGGGCAAGTCGAGGAGTGAGGTCAAGGAAAAAAGAGTG